>JBDNHS010000006.1:0-20155 GCA_041688685.1 Kapaibacterium sp. (SeqCode) | reverse complement strand
TAGTTATATATTTTGGCGTATAAAATACACCGTCTTTTTTCCTTTTTGTTTTAGATTTGTCAATTTTTTGCCCTTCAATTTCAGCTTTTATTTCGTCAATTTCATTTAATGAATTTTCAAATATATGACCCAAAATATTAACATCAATTTCACTTTCAAAATCATAATTACTTAACTTTTGAGTATGCTCAAACAAAATATCGTCATCAATTTTGATATTATCTAAAACTTCATCATTCTGAAATAATCCACCATTATATGCAAATATTTGAAACTCTTCTTTGTAACTTGATAGAGTTTCATTAAAAGCAGGTAGAGTTACTTTCGCACCAATATTCAAGTCATTGAAATATATTTTATATCTATCATATAGTGAAACCTCAATTCTCATAGCTTTTAATTGTTGCCATTCTTTATTAATTCTAAATATAAAATTAACTGGAAGCAAAGCTCTATCTTCTGCAAAGAATACAAACAAAAATCGGTCGAGTAATTTTTGTGTTTTTTTGTAAATTGTTAAATTATCAAATTGTGGATTATTTGTTATTAGATTATTATAAATAGCAGACTTAAAGTTTGAATAATCTTTATAAAGTTGCTTTGTAATTGTCTCTTCATTAGATACTGATTCTTCTTTTAACAATTTTGGAACATCTTTTGAGATATTTTGATATGCAAGAAGTAAATATAATAATTGGAATTGCTCCTCTGTAATTGCAAAAAGATTAAACTCAATAAATTCAATGGCATTATCAATATAAAATCGTATTTTTTCAAAATTTGAAGTAATTACATATCTACAATTATTTTGATTATTTTTATAACTAAATGCTTGTTGCTCGATTTTACCTAAATCAGTTGTATCGGTACCTTTTAATTCTATAACAGCAATTACTGTTTTTTGCTCTTTATTATTCAATAAAATAGCAGCATCAGCTTTTTTGCTATCTTTAATATTTTTGTATTCAGTAGTTAAATTATATCTAATTTCTGGATTGAGCGTATAACCGAGTATTTTCACAAATAAATCTCGCAAAAATCCTTCTTGATATTGCTCTTCTTTACTATTTCTAATATTTTCTTGAATACCTTTATCAAAAAAATGACTTTGGAATAAAAGCCATTGTTTATAAATATAACCTAAATCTTGATTATTTAAATGTTTTTTGATAACTGCTTTCTGAAATAATGCCATACCTTTCCCAATTTTTCAATTCCTATCCCCACAAATATAACGATTTATAATCAATATAATACCTAATAATTACCAAATTCTATTTTCTGTCATTCACGACAAAAATAATCTTTATTTTCTCCGTGAATTTCCTCCACAATCTTAAAATTTGCGGGATTAAGGGTAGGGTTCTCTTGTTTTTCTCTACACAATTAGAAAAAAGAAGATAATAACACAAAAAAAAGGACAAGTCAATCGACCTGTCCTTGAAAGAATTAAAATTGAGATGTATAATCCAAAATTAATATGCACTTCTACTCATATAATTTAAAATGTCAATATCGGTTAGAATTGCAATGAATTTACCGTTTGATGTAATTAATACACTTTTTTTGTTCAGCAAACTATTTGCAACTTTTTCTAATAATTCATTTTCATCAACAATTGCAAAATTATTTTCCATTGCAACTGTGATTGGGTCTCTAAGACTTATTTGAGATTCGAATAATGGTCTCAATAATTTATTTTCTGATACAATACCGACGATTTCGCCGTTACGGCTTATAGGTACTTGCGAGATGTCTTTTTCTCTCATCAAATCACATGCATCACCAACACTTGCTGTATCTGGAATTGAAATAATTTCAGTAGATTTTTTGCCGAGAGCTGTAATAACTTCTTTGACTTCCACATTAAATGAATTATCAAAATATCCTTTGTCTCTCATCCAATCATCATTGAAAATTTTACCAGCGTATCTGTTACCAGAGTCCGGCAAAATGACCAAGATTCTTTTCGGTTCTTTTAATTGTTTGGCATATTTGATAGCCCCAACAACCGCAGCCCCAGAGCTACCACCTGCATAAATACCTTCTTTGGTCAGTAATGCTCTTGTCATCAAAAAAGATTCCTTGTCGCCAATCATTACCATATCATCATATACGTCCCAATCATAGTTATCGGGTAATATATCTTCTCCAATACCTTCTAATACGTATGGTCTTGCCATTTCTGGCTTAAATTCTCTTGTATAAAAATAGTGAGTAAGGATTGAACCTTCGATATCGACACCAACAACCTTTAAGTGAGGCATTTTTTCTTTTAGATATTTTCCAGTCCCAGTAATCGTCCCACCGGTACCGATACCAGCCATAAAGACATCAAATTCGCCATTAGTTTGCTCGTATATTTCGGGTCCAGTCCAGTAATAGTGAGTATCTCTATTATCTAAATTGTTATATTGATTTGCATAAAAAGAATTAGGGGTAGTTTCTGCAATTCTTTTTGCGACACTGTAATAAGACCTTGGATCATCTGGCTCAACGTTAGTAGGAGTAACTACTACCTTAGCACCAAAAGCTCTTAAATTGTTGATTTTTTCGATTGATTGTTTGTCAGGCAGGACAAAAATAGCTTTGTAGCCGTGTATTGCAGCATACATAGCAAGTCCAACACCAGTGTTGCCGGAAGTACCTTCGACAATAGTCCCACCAGGTTTTAGGTCTCCTCTTTCAATAGCTTTTTCAATCATATATTTCCCAATTCTATCTTTGATAGAACCGCCTGGGTTCATAAATTCTAATTTTACATAGATTTCAGAATCAATATCTTTTACAACATTTTTTAATTTTATGATTGGAGTATTTCCAATAGCGTCAAGAACAGATTTATCAAATTTTTTCATACCAAAACCTTATATCTACAATATAAAATTATTCTTATTTTAAATGTTTTATATTAAATTATAACTATGTTTAAAAAATTATCACAATTTACAAAAATTATAATTTAGTTAAACGTCTTACCTTTGAATAAATTAAAAAGGTATAGTTGCAAATATGATTTCTATATGGGAGTGTCCTTTTATTGTAGTGGATGTAGAAACCAATGGTCCAGATCCACTAAAAAACAGAATTACAGAAATCGCTTGCCTAAAAGTACAAGGCGGCGTAATAATTGAAGAGTTTGCTTCCTTAGTAAATCCTCATCAATTTATTCCTCAGTTTATTTCGCAAATGACTGGTATTACTAATGAAATGGCATTCAAAGCACCCGAAGCAGTGGTAGTAATTCCAGAGCTAAAGAGATTAATGCCTGATGATAAAACTATTTTTGTTGCTCACAATGTTAAGTTTGACTGGTCGTTTGTCAGACATACTTTTATGAGAGAAAAAGAAGCATTAGATGAATTAAATCAACTTTGTACTTATAAATTAGCAAAAAAACTATTACCTAATGATATTAAAAAAAATGTAGGTGCTTTGGCTACGTATTTCAATATCAAAATGCAAAACAGGCACAGAGCATTTGATGATGCAAAAGCTACTGCATTAATACTTTTGGAGATGTTAGAGATTGTAGAAAGCGAACATCATATTAGTTCATTGCAAGAATTGTTGTTATTCCAAAATAAAAGAAACAATGTCTATAAATTTAGTAAGCCTAATTATCAAAAAGTAGAAGAAAAAGTTAAATCATTGCCAGATGTACCTGGTGTATATTATTATAAAAATAAAAGTGAAGAAATTATTTATGTTGGTAAAGCAAAATCTTTGAAAAAAAGGATTAATTCTTACTTCACCGGCAAAGAAAACATCTCAAACAAAACATCGGAATTATTAAGAACATTTGAAAATATTGAATGGACTGAAACAGAGTCCGAACTACACGCATTGCTTTTGGAATCAAAAGAAATAAAAAGATTAAAACCAAAATTTAATGTTGCTGACAAAAAATACACGAAATTTCCATTTATTTCTCTCACAACATCAAATGAATTTCCACGACTTGTAATGGCTTATTCTCATCTGAATAATGGTGATGAATTTTTTGGTCCATTCCGTAGTTATACAATGGTCGAAGAAATATGTAAAATTATAGACAAAAACTTTCGATTAAGAAAATGTGTAGAAGATTTAAGACCTGATGTTGATTTCCCTGGTTGTATTTATTTTCAGATGAAAAGGTGTAGTTCGCCTTGTAATTTGAAACAATCAAAAGATGAATATCTTATGGAAGTTGATAAAGTTAGAAATTTTTTGAGTGGATTTTCTAATGGAATAATAGATGAATTAGAAGAAAAAATGGAAAACTCTGTAACAGATTTACAATTCGAAAAAGCTATATCACTCAGAGAACAAATTGCTGCACTCAAAAAAGTATTCAAAAGAACGAGCAATGTTTCTACTTCTATCAACAAAAACAATCTTGTTGTTATATTGCCAAATTCGATTGAAGACAAAACAATTGATGTTTATTTTATCAAACAAGGTCAATTAGTTGACTTTAGAACGGTTGGCAGGAAAGCAAAACTTGATAATCTATTAGAAATTATCAAACATCAATTTGTTAATCAGGAAAGTGAATTAAAACTAAATCCTGAAATAATTGATGAGATTAGAATAGTTACGTCTTGGATATTTAGGCAACAAGAAAAAGGTAAGTTGATTTACACAGAAAATAAAACACACACACAAATTTACGAAGAGCTCAGTAAGACTATAAATAATTTTGAGTTTATCCAAACTCACGAAGATAATATCAACTTTTATATTTAATTTAAATATAGCCGAAATTTACTTTTTGAGAATAAATATATTCTATGGCAATCAAATCCCAAATTGGAGAAAATACATTATTCGGTAGTATAAACCGCCATAAATCAATTAAATTTATTGTATATTTAATTGGTATAGTATTTATTTTTAGATTAGCGCAATTACAATTATTAAAAGGAACTGATTATACAATAGAAAGCCAAGCACAGGCTATCAAAAAAATCAGAATAGCTCCTTTTAGAGGTAATATGTTTGATAGACACGGCAAGCTAATAGTAATGAATCAACCATCATTTTCATTGAGTATTACACCAAGTGAATTTGAAGAATATTGTTTGCCATTACTTGCTAATATCTTAGAAATAGATACATCTGAAATACAAAAAATAATCAAAAGAAATAGACAATTTTCGCCTTATGTTCCGTTCAGGATAATAAGGGATTTGAGTTTTGAAAAAATCACACAGATAGAAGAATATGCAGATTATTTACCAGGTGTAGAAATTGCGGTAGATTCAAAAAGGATTTACGATTTCAAAGGAAATATGGCACATCTGTTGGGCTATTCTGGTGAAATTTCACAAGAAGATTTATTAAAGAATGAATTTTATTTCCAAGGTGATATTGTTGGTAAAAGTGGATTGGAAAAAGAATATGAAACTATGCTTAGAGGTAGAGAAGGTCTTGAATATGTTGCAGTGAATAATCGTGGATTAAAAGTTGCAAAGTTCGCAAACGGAAAAAATGATATTAGTGCACACAATGGATTTGATTTACACCTTTCGATTGATATAGAATTACAGCAGAGAGCCGAAAAATTATTAGAAGGCAAAAGAGGTGCAGTTGTTGCAATTGACCCTAATAACGGCGAGATTTTGGTTTTTGCCTGTAAGCCCGATTATGACCCCAGAGAATTTAGTGGCAAAGTAAAACGTGAATATTATAGTAGTTTGCTTAATAATGAGGGAAAACCATTTCTAAATAGAACTGCTGCTGCTGCTTATCCCCCTGGGTCTGCTTGGAAAATGTTAATTGGTATTGCAGGACTAAATGAAGCCATAATTGATGAAAATTCTAGACTTAATTGTATTGGAGGTTATAGTTATGGAGGTAGATTCTTTAAGTGTATGCACACTCACGGAAGTGTAAATCTTAGACAAGCAATTCAAGGTTCATGTAACGCTTTCTTTTATCAATTAAGTCTCAAAATAGGTATCAAAAAAGTAATAGAATACGGACAAATGTTTGGATTTGGAAGCAAAACGATGTTAGATCTGCAGGAAGAGAAAAAAGGTAATTATCCAGATGAAGCAAAATTGAAAAAAATATATAAAGGTAATATTCCAAGAGGATTATTATTGAATTATGGAATTGGACAGGGAGAGATATTAGTTACACCTATTCAAATGGCTTATTATGCAGCAACTTTAGCCAATAAAGGGAAATTGATTCAACCACATATTGTTAAATCCATTTATAATAATCTTACGAATAAAAATGAACCTTTGAATTATCAAACTAAATCATTGAACATTAGTGAAAAGATATTTGATATTATTCGTGATGGAATGTGGGACGTTGTCAATACGCCTGGAGGTACTGCTTATAATAGTGCGAGATTGCCAGGATTAGATGTATGTGGCAAAACATCTACAGCACAAAATTCAGGTGGTAAAGACCATGGTTGGTTTGTAAGTTTTGCCCCAAAAGCTAATCCTAAAATTGCAGTTGCTGTGATAATAGAAAATATGGGCTTTGGTGGAGTTGTTGCTGCACCAGTTGCCAAAGATATTATGAATTGTTTTTTCAATAGAGAGCTATTAAAAGACTCAACAAACTCAAATTCCAAAAATATTATAAATACAGACAGCTTAAATGATATTGAGCCAAAAGTAGAGCCAAAAGTTGTTGGAAAGAAATCTCAAAACAACCCAAATAATTAATAAATACGATACATTGCAATAATATTTATAAAAAATATAATGTAATAAAATGTAAATATTAATCAATAAAAAAATAAATAATAAGTAAGCAAAATGAGATTATTTTAAAATATAAAAAGTTTTATTAATAAATATTTTGTTAATAAATATAATTTTGTTAATTTTGTAGTCTTATAAAAATAGAAATTAAAAAAACAGGAGATTGGTTGTGAAACCTTCAGCTAAATTTACACAATCATTGAGAAAAGAAGACGTCCAACCCATTTGGTGGGTTGTTGATGTTGCAGGACTAAACGTAGGTCGTGCTGCTACACAAATAGCCACTTTAATTAGAGGTAAACATAAACCAACTTTCACACCGCACGTAGATGGTGGGGATTTTGTAGTTGTTGTGAATGCAGAAAAAATTCTTTTCAAAGGAAAACGTGCTGCTCAAAAAGAGTATTTTAAGCACACAGGTTATTTGGGTAATATGTCTTTCACTTCTTTCAAAGAAATGATTGCTACTCATCCAGAAAGAGTTATTGAGTTCGCCGTTAAAGGTATGTTACCTAAAACTAAACTTGGTAATTCTATGCACAAAAAATTAAAAGTTTATGCTGGTGGTGAGCATCCTCATTCAGCTCAAATGCCAAAAACATTGACTTTTAAATATGATGCTTAATATTATTTAATGGATTAACAAACCTTTTTGTATTGCCTAATAATTGTATTATGATTTTAATCAAAAATATGATTTTAGTAAATAAAAGTTTGTAAACATAAAGTTTGTAAACATTAGATTAGATTAAAAAAAACAAAAAATGAAAATATCTTAAATCATATCCTTAGGGAGCAATTTTAATGAAAACTTTTGCTGGAACAGGTAGAAGAAAGACAGCAGTAGCTCAAGTTAGATTGGTTGCTGGAAGTGGGAAAACTATAATCAATGATAAAGAAATCAAAGATTATTTTCCTATCGAAGACCATAGAACTGACGTTAACAAACCATTTACTTTAACGAACACAAAAGGTACTTTTGATATGTTTGTTACTGTTAAAGGTGGTGGAGTTTCTGGTCAAGTTGGTGCTGTAAGATTAGGTGTTTCTAGAGCTTTAGTAACTATCAATCCTGAAAATAAAGAAGTATTGAGAGCTAATGGTTTATTGACTCGTGATCCTAGAATGGTTGAACGTAAAAAATACGGTCAGAAAAAAGCAAGAAAGAGATTCCAATTCTCAAAACGTTAATATTGTTTTTATTTTATTTTTTGTGCTTATATTATATTTTTACTTTTTATTCAAATAGTAACTAAGTAATATCGAGTTAAATTATAAAAGAACACAAATATCATTGACTTGCAAAAAAAATATTTAATAATCATTCTCTTTGACTTTTAGTGTGTGTCTAATGATAATTTAAAATTAAATTAGATGAGTTAAAAGGTTGAGAAGAGAAAGTGAAATAACACAAAGGAATTATAATGAAACATTACGCAGATTTGGAAGCGTTATTAAAGTCTGGTGCACACTTTGGTCACCTTACTCGCCGTTGGAATCCAGCAATGGAAAAATTCATTTTTATGGAAAGAAACGGTATCCACATAATTGATTTAAGAAAAACTCAAATCTTAATTGATTACGCAAGAGAAGCTGCTTATAATTTAGCTGCAAAAGGTAAAATTATACTTTTTATTGGTACTAAATTACAAGCCAAAAATGCAGTGAAAACTGAGGCTACAAAAGCTAATATGAATTATGTTTCTGAAAGATGGTTAGGTGGTATGTTAACTAACTTTTCTACTATCAGAAAAAGTATCAAGAGATTAAATACTATTGACAAAATGGCAGTTGATGGTACTTATGAAAACATCACCAAAAAAGAAAGATTGATGCTTGATAGAGAAAGAGAAAGATTGCGTAAAGTTTTTGGTGGTATCGAAATGATGACTAGATTGCCTGGTGCACTATTTATTGTTGATATCAAAAAAGAACATTTAGCTATTAAAGAAGCAAAAATATTAGGAATACCAGTAATTGGTATAGTTGATACTAACTCTGATCCTTCTTTGGTTGATTATCCAATTCCTGCTAATGATGACTCTGCAAATGCAGTGGAATATATTACTTCTATTATAGCTGACGCTATTTTGGAAGGAAATGAATTATCAAGAACAAGAAGTGCTGAATTGAATTCTGATGGAGATAGAATTTCTAAAGAACAAGAATTAAGCCCAGATGAAGCTAACAAGGCAAACAGAAAATTAAGAAGCAGAAAAACGAAAGATGAAGAAGTTGCTAATAATGCAAATACTGAAACTCAAGCGTAATTCTTAATTATAAAATATATTTTTATTAAAGCTGGCTCAAAAGGTCGGCTTTTTTTTAAGAAAAAAATAGAATTGTTTAAATTTATTTAAATTTATTATTATTTTATACTAATAAATAAAATCATTTTAATTAATTTTGGAAAAATAAAAACACATTTTTTTTTAATTTAAAATAAGAGACTTAGAAATGGCAGAAATTACAGCTCTAATGGTCAAAGACCTTAGAAATAAAACTGGTGCTGGTATGGCTGATTGTAAACAAGCTTTGACTGAAAATGATGGCGATATGGAAAAAGCGGTAGATTATCTTCGTAAAAAAGGTGCTGCCTCTGCTGCAAAAAGAGCAGATAGAAGTACTAATGAAGGTAGAGTAGTTATCAAAACTAACGCTGATAATTCTGTATTAGGTCTTACTGCAATCACTTGTGAAACTGACTTCGTTGCTTTAAATCAAGATTTCATTGATTTTACTGAGATAGTTGCAAATGCAGTATTAAATAATGAATTTGCAAATGTAGATGAATTGAAAGCTATTAAAGTAGAAAATGAAACTATTGAAGATAAATTTAATAGTATTTTAGCTAAATTCAGCGAAAAAATTGAAATATCTAGAAGTCAAAGACTTACTACAAATGGCTCTTTTGCTTATTATATACACCACGGTTCTAAATTAGGTGTTGTATTAGAAATGTCAGCTAAAAACTTAAACGACGAAGCAAAAGCATTAGTAAAAGATATATGTATGCAAGTTGCTGCTATGGGTGCTACTTTTCTAGATAGATCAGCTGTTTCTCAAGACGTTTTGGACAAAGAAGTTGAAATTTATACTCAACAAGCTATCCTAGAAGGCAAAAATGAAGACATTGCAAAAAGAGTTGCTGTTGGTAGAGTTGAAAAATATTACAAAGAGTTCTGTTTAATCGAACAAGTATTTTTCAAAGATAGCACTAAAGTAATTGCTGATGTATTGAAACAAATTTCAGTATTAGCCGGTGAAGAAGTAAAAATAAATCAATTTATTCGTTACACTATCGGTGAATAATTATATTTTAAAAAGGCATTCTAAAAAATTAGATTGCCTTTTTTTATAGTTATATTTTATATTTTATTGCTATTCTTATTGTTATTAATATTTGTAATATTGAAAATAACAAAAATCATAAATTTATTAAGGTAAAAAATTGAATAACGGACTAAAATATAAAAGAATATTTTTGAAATTAAGTGGTGAATCTCTTACTGGCGAAGGTGAATTTGGTATTGATGCAAAAATATTAAAATTATTCGCAGAAGAAATAGCAGAAGTTCATAGATTAGGTGTCGAAATTGGTATGGTAATCGGTGGAGGTAATATATTCAGAGGAATGCAAGCTGCTGCACACGGAATTGATAAGGTGGCAGGCGATCACATGGGTATGTTGGCAACTGTGATTAATTGTATTGCTTTTCAGAATGCTCTCGAAGTAGCTGGTGTACCAACAAGATTACAAACAGCTATTAAAATGGAACAAATAGCTGAGCCATTTATTAGAAGAAGAGCCGTAAGGCATTTAGAAAAAGGCAGAGTTGTGTTATTTGGTGCTGGTACTGGTAATCCTTATTTTACTACTGATACTGCTGCTGCACTTAGAGCAATCGAAGTCGAGGCAGAGGTTGTTATCAAAGGTACAAGAGTTGATGGAGTTTATGATTCTGACCCAGAAAAAAACCCAAATGCAATAAAATATACAAATATCACTTACAGAGAAGTAATGGAGAAAAATCTTAGAGTAATGGACCAAACTGCAATTACTTTATGTGCAGAAAATAAATTACCTATGAGAGTATTTAATTTTAATGTAAATGGTAACTTAAAAAAATTGATTTTGGGTGAAGAGATTGGTACTCTTATCAGTTAAATTATTATTATAAAAAATAATAAGTAATATTCAATAAATTATTAAAAAGTAAAGAAAATAAATTTTCAGGAAATATTATGATAATAGATATTATAGATAAAACTAGTGAACAAATGTTAAAAACAGTTGATTTTTGTGAAAATCAATTGAATAAAATTAGAACCGGACGTGCATCTACTTCGTTATTAGATGGAGTAATGGTGGATATGTATGGAACTATGGGACCAATTAGTAATGCAGCAAGCGTTTCTACACCTGATGCAAGATCTATCATTGTCCAACCTTGGGATAAGTCATTATTGACAGCTATCGAAAAAGCCATTCACCAAGCAGACCTCGGATTCAATCCACAAAATGATGGTACTTTATTAAGAATTCCTGTGCCACCATTGACTGAAGAAAGAAGAAAAGAGTTCGTTAAAATGTCTAAAAAAATTGCTGAAGAAGCAAAAATTGCTTTGAGAAATATCAGAAGAGATATAAACGAATCTTTAAAAAAATCTGAAAAGGCAAAAGATATTTCTGAAGATGATAGAAAAAAAGGTGAAGATGAAGTTCAAAAAATCACAGATAATTTTATAAAAAATGTTGATACACTTCAAGAGAAAAAAGAAAAAGAATTGCTACAAGATTAAAAGACATAGATAAAAAAGAATATAAAGTATATATTTAATAGAAAAGGTTACCATTTGGTAACCTTTTCTATTATTAAGCAAAAATCTGTTCAGTACACTAAAAATCTTAACCTTTGTATTTAACAGAACAACCGTAAGACTTTGTTGATTTTACTTCAACTTTTTTGCCATTCATTGACGCATTCAAACATTCTTTGATATAGTTTTTAGCAGTTTTAACATCTGCTTGGTCAGCTGATGGATTATCATCAATTGCACCTGCGTAAATTAAAACACCTTCTGGACTAACTACATAACAATGAGGAGTAGTTTTTGCTCCGTATTGTTGACCTACATGCCCGTCTTCATCAATCAAATAAGCAGTTTGTTTTGCTTTGTATTCATTACTTCTTTTCGTTATTGTTTCCTTATCGAAATTTCCTTGTTTGCCTGGTGAAGAAGAGCAAATACTCAACCAAACAACGCCTTTTGAAGTATATTCTTTTTGAAGTGATTGCATATTGTTAGACTCGTAATGTTTTTTTACAAATGGACAATCATAATTAATCCACTCCAATACAACGTATTTACCTTTAAAGTCAGATAGGTTATGAGAAACTCCTTTAGAATCTTTAAGTGTAAATTCTGGAGCCATTTTGTCAACAGTTGCAGTTTGCATTTTTGCATCACCAATTGCGAAAGCATTTGTTGAATTATTAGAAAATAAAAGTCCTAATGAAAGGAATGAGAATAAAAATAGTTTTTTTAACATTGTTCCCTCTGTTATTTATGAATTAATTAAATTTAAAAGTAGTTAATAGTTAGAATTTGTTGTTATTTTTTGTGAAATTCAATTTCAATAGCTTTTGAGTTGTTAGACCATAGATTGTTATTAATTAAAATCCCACTAAATGTTTGTGGAAATTCATTTGCGTAATCATCTTTATCAATTTCAATAATTAAATTATTTTGATTAATAATATAATTTACTTTTGCAGTATTATTTATCAATCCATTCTGATACGGAAAAACAATATATTGTTATTAAAAGTTTCAAAATCTTTTATATTTGTTAAATATTTTTTTAACTCATCTTTTCCGATTTCTAAAATAAGCTTTTTGTCATTTAGAGTATATGATGCAGGTGTAGAAAGTTTTTTGTATTCATTTTTTAATCTTTTATAATCAAGTTTAAAGTCTTTAAAGGATAAATTATTTGGATTATTAAGTTTGATATTAGTTATATCAAATTTAAAATCTATTACAAACTCTATTTCTTTGGTAACAGGTATACAAATTTCATTACATATAAGATAATTAATTATTAATTTATATTTATTTGATTTCTTTTGAAAATTTTGTTTTGAGTCTATTTTGGCAGCAAATTCAAAATAATAATTAAATTCACCGTCGTAAATATAATCTGTAATATTATCTGTTGTGTGTTTATGGGGAATATCAGAGATTGTATTTATCAACTTAAAATCTTCGTGTTCGTCATCAGATTTAAAGTCCCAATCAAAAGTAGTTTCTAAACCGCTATCCCCTGGATTTTGCCAGTAGATATGCCAGTCCTCTTTGATTTTGAAATTAACTGCGATAATTAAAGGTTGTCCAATTTCTTTGTAATTATTATCTAAAACAACAGAAATATTCGTTAAACTATCAGTAAAAATATCTTTAGAATACAAATTATTGTTTTTTTGATTATTAAAATTAAGCAATAAAATACCCAACAGAACAATAAAAGTGAAATTGTTTTTAGAAAATCTAATTTGTAAATTGTCTTTTTTGATATACATTCATTCAAAATAATTGGTTAACAATTACTTAAAGACATTTATAAATAACAGATATTTTATTTATGGATGTTATAGTAAAAAAGATTATATCAAAACTAAATAGATAGACTTTTCAGAAGAATTGTTGAAAAAATGAGAAGTCTTAAAAATTATAAACATTATATTTTGTAAATTAAATATTTATTGGTATATTTGTATCTATACTTTTTACTAAGGTTAGAATAAAAAATATTTTTTTGATATTTTATATAATTAGTAAGTATAAAACAAAGATAAAAATGGATTAGTTAATTGTTAAAATAATACGATTATAATTCATAACTAAACATAAAAATTAAATTAAAAACAAATTAATAAATTTAATTCATTGGTAATAAAATGATTAATATTGATAAACTAAGAAATATAGGTATTGCCGCACATATTGACTCTGGAAAAACAACTTTGACAGAGAGAATATTGTTTTTTACTGGTAAAATCCACAAAATCGTAGAAGTAAGAAGTAAAGATGGTGATGGTCCAACTATGGATTCGATGGACTTGGAAAGAGAAAAAGGTATCACTATCCAATCTGCTGCTACTTTCTGTGAGTGGGGCGAATATAACATCAATATTATTGATACTCCTGGTCACATTGACTTTACAGTTGAGGTAGAAAGATCTTTAAGAGTATTAGATGGTGCAATTTTGGTTCTTTGTGGTGTTGCTGGTGTTCAATCTCAGTCAATCACTGTAGAGAGACAAATGAGAAGATACAATGTGCCACGTATTGCATTTATCAATAAAATCGATAGAGCTGGAGCAAATCCAGATAGAGTTATCGAACAATTAAAAGAAAAATTAAATAATAATACAGTACCTATTACTATGGCGATGGGTTCTGAAGATAAATTTGCTGGCGTTATTCATTTATTGGATATGAAAGCAATTTACTTTGATGGTGAACAAGGCGAAACTTTAAGAGTTGAAGAAATTCCTGCAGAATATTTAGAAGAAGCAAAATCAAGAAGAAACAAAACAGTAGAAGCATTATCTGATTTTGATGATGTTGTTGCTGAAAAGTTCTTGATGGACGAGTATATGACTGCTGAAGAGTTAGTACCTATTATTAGAAGATTAACAATAGATTTGAAAATTACTCCAGTATTTACTGGTTCTGCAAAAGTAAACAAAGGAATTCAAGTATTATTAGATGGTGTTATTGCATTCTTGCCAGCGCCAAAAGATATTACAAATACAGGTTTGGACTTAGATAATAATGAAGAGTCTGTAGATTTGGAAACTAATCCTAATAAAGGAACTGTTGCTTTAGCATTTAAATTAGAAGATGGAAAATATGGTCAATTGACTTATATGAGAGTTTATCAAGGTAAACTTAAAAAAGGTGAATTTATCATTAACTCAACAAACAGAAAAAAATACAAAATTCCTAGATTAGTACGTATGCATGCTAATGATATGGTGGAAATTGACGAAGCACAGGCTGGTGATATCGTTGCAACATTTGGTATTGACTGTAACTCAGGAGATACTTTTAATGATGGCGTATTAAATTATGCAATGACTTCAATGTTTGTACCTACTCCAGTAATTGAGTTGGCTATTACACCAAAAGAAAAATCTGGATTAGAAAGTTTTTCTAAAGCATTAAATAGATTTCAAAAAGAAGATCCAACTTTGAGAGTAGCGAGAGACGAAGAGTCTGGCGAAACTATTATCAAAGGTATGGGTGAGCTTCACTTAGAAATTTATATTGAAAGAATAAAAAGAGAATATAATTGTGAAGTTTTAGTAGGTAAACCAAAAGTAGCCTATAGAGAAACAATAACTCAAAGATCTGAATTTAATTACACTCACAAAAAACAAACTGGTGGTTCTGGTCAATTTGCAAGAATTGGTGGAAGTTTTGAACCAATGGCAGCTGGTGTGGCTGGTACTTATGAGTTTGTAAATAAAATTGTTGGTGGTGTTGTTCCTAGAGAATATATACCAGCGGTTGATAAAGGTTTCCAAGAGCAAATGATAGAAGGTGTTTTAATTGGTCAACCTGTAGTTGGAATTAGAGCAGAATTAAATGATGGTGCAACTCACGCAGTCGATTCGTCAGAGATGGCATTTAAAATTGCTGCAAAAGCTGCTTTGAAAGAAACAATTGAAATATGTAAACCAGTAATATTGGAACCTATAATGAAATTAGAAGTTGCGGCTCCTGATGAATTTCAAGGTGTAATCATTGGTCAATTGAATCAAAGAAGAGGTATTATCGTGAACACAAACATTGAAGCAAGTTATGTTACTGTTGAATGCGAAGTGCCTTTAAAAGAAATGTTTGGATATTCTACTGATTTAAGAAGTGCAACTCAAGGTAAAGGTGAATTTTCAATGGAATTTTTGAAATATCAACAAGTACCTAAGAGCGTTCAAGAAGAAATCATTAGAGAATATCAAGAAAAAAACAAAAAATAATAAAAAATAGTAAGATTATTTAAATTATTTAATATTTTATTTGGAATTAATAAATAAAATGCTTAATTTTGCAATCTTAATTTTAACCAAAGTATAAAATTTTCGGAGAAGCGAGTGCCTACTATTAGTCAATTAGTTAGAAAAGGCAGAACAGTTACTATTAAAAAAAGTAAAGCTGTAGCATTAAAATCTTGCCCTCAGAGAAGAGGTGTTTGTACAAGAGTTTATACTACTACTCCAAAGAAACCAAATTCGGCAATGAGAAAAGTTGCACGTGTAAGATTAAATTCTGGTTATGAAGTTTCTGCTTATATACCAGGTGAAGGTCATAATTTACAAGAGCACTCAATTGTTTTCGTTAGAGGTGGAAGAGTAAAAGATTTACCTGGTGTGAAATATCACATCGTAAGAGGTGCAGCTGATACTCAAGGTGTTCAAGGTAGAAAACAAGGTCGTTCGAAGTATGGTGCTAAAAGACCTAAACCAGGTCAGCCAGTAGCAGCACCAGCAAAAGGAAAGAAGAAATAATTTTAAAAATAAACTTAACTAAGTTTTAAAGATTTAAAGTAAATTTTAGAATGAGAAAAAAAAGCGCAGAAAAAAGACAGGTGTCTCCAGACCCAAAATTTAATGATTTGATTGTTTCGAAATTCATTAATTATATAATGGAATCTGGTAAGAAAAGCACTGCAAGAGCAATAACTTATAATGCATTTGATATAATTGCCGAAAAAACAGGCAATGATCCTTTGGAAATATTCAAAAAAGCATTACAAAACGTTGCACCTTTGTTAGAAGTTAAGTCTCGTCGAGTTGGTGGAGCTACTTATCAAGTACCTACTGAAGTTAGAGAAGAAAGAAGAATGGCTTTGGCTGTTAGATGGATAAAAACATATTCTTCTCAAAGAAGAGACAAAACAATGGCAATTAGGTTAGCAAATGAGTTAATGGCTGCATTTAAAGGTGAAGGCTCTTCTGTTAAAAAAAGAGACGACACACATAGAATGGCTGAAGCAAATAAAGCTTTTGCGCATTTTAAATGGTAAAAAATATTAAGTATTATAATCGTTCTTTGAAAATTAGGTTGCTTGCAAATGCCACGTCAAATACCACTAGATAAAATTAGAAACATAGGTATTATGGCTCATATTGATGCCGGTAAAACCACTACAACAGAAAGAATACTATTCTATTCTGGGTTTATACATAAAATCGGTGAAGTTGATGACGGTAGTACATTTATGGACTACATGGTGCAAGAAAAGGAACGTGGTATTACAATCACTTCTGCCTCTACTCCGTGCTTTTGGAGAGCTTATCAAATAAATATAATTGATACTCCTGGACACGTAGATTTTACAGCAGAAGTTCAAAGATCACTTAGAGTTTTAGACGGTGCAGTGGCTGTATTTTGTGCAGTCGGAGGTGTAGAACCTCAATCTGAAACCGTTTGGAATCAAGCAAATGAATATAATGTCCCAAGAATAGCTTTCATTAATAAAATGGATAGAATGGGTGCAAATTATTTTTCTGTGCTTGAGCAATTAAAAGAAAAGCTTGGAGCAAATCCATTGCCTGTCTTTTTGCCAATGGGTAATGAGTCAAATTTTAAAGGTATAATAAACCTTATGAATAAGAAAGCTTTGTATTTTGATGGTGAAAATCAAGGGATTACTTTTGAAGAAAAAGAAATTCCAACAGAATACAAAGAATTAGTTGACAAATATTATACAAATTTAATGGATTATGTTGCTGAAACAGATGAAACATTAATGGAAAAGTATTTAGAAACTGGTGAACTTGATAAAGACGAAATAATTTCTGGATTACGAAAATGTGTTATTACACAAAGTGCAATTCCTGTTTTCTGTGGTTCAAGTCTTAAAAATATTGGTGTTCAAACGTTAATCGATGGTATAGTTGATTTGTTGCCTTCTCCATTAGATATTAAATCACAAAAAGGATTTGATATTAATGATGAAACAATAGAAATAACTAGAGAATACAAAGATGACGAAAAAGTATCATTATTGGCTTTCAAAATATTAACTGATCCATTTGTTGGGAAACTAACTTACATTAGAATGTACTCTGGTGTACTAAAAGTTGGTGATACTCTAATAAATGGAAATAGTGGTAAAAAAGAAAGAATTAATAAAATAATGAGAATGTCTTCCAATAGAAGAGAAGAAATTAATGAAGTTTTTAGTGGAGATATTGTAGCATTACCTGGTTTGAAGTTTACAAAAACCGGTGATACATTATCAGACGTAAGTTCTCCAATTATTTATGAAAGAATATATTTTACTGAGCCAGTAATTAATCAATCAATAGAAGCTAAAACATTAGCTGAACAAGATAAGTTAATTATAGCATTGGAAAAATTGACTGATGAAGACCCTACATTTTGTTACAAAAATGACGATGAAATTGGACAAATTATTATAAGTGGTGTTGGAGAATTGCATTTAGAAATTATTATAGATAGACTCAAAAGAGAGTATGATCTAGAAGTAAGAGTTGGTAAACCTGTTGTTAATTATAAAGAAACAATTAATTCTAATATTAAAAAAAAATTAATTTTTGATAAAGAAGTACAAGGTAAAAACCAATATGGAGAAGTAGTAATTGAGTTAATTCAAGATAATGCTTTGAAAGTAAATGAAGTTGAAAGTAATATTACAGATAAAAAAGTTCCTGAAAATCTAATTAAATTATGTTTAGAAAGTATACAACAATCTTTGCAGACAGGATTAAATGGTTATCAGTTAGTGTATGTTAAAGCAAGATTATTAGAAATTAAAAATTTAGAGTTCTCTTCCGAAATAGGGTGCAAAATAGCTTCGTCGATGGCAATCAGAGAAGCAATTAAAGAAATTGGAACAGTTAAAATGGAACCAATCTTTAGTGTAGAAGTTAATACACCAGGAGAAAATTTAGGCGATATAATCGCTGACATCAACTCCAAACGAGGACGTATTGAAGAAATTTACCAAAATTCTTTGATGCAAGTCGTAAAAGCTAAAGTACCACTATCGGAAATGTTCGGTTACGTTACAAAATTGCGTTCTATGTCTCAAGGTAGAGCATCGTATGCAATGACGTTTAGTAATTACGAACACTCTCAGTAAAAATCTAAAATACAAAAAAAAATACTATTAATTAATTTATAAACTAATTTTTAAAAGAGGAGCCTGTAGCAATGGCTAAAGAAAAATTCGAAAGAACCAAACCTCACGTGAATGTAGGAACAATCGGACACGTGGATCATGGTAAAACTACTTTAACAGCTGCAATTACAGCTGGATTAGCAAAGAAAAATAATTCATCTTTTAGATCATTTGATTCAATTGATAATGCTCCAGAAGAGAAAGCACGTGGTATAACTATTGCAACTGCTCACGTAGAATATGAAACTGAAAACAGACATTATGCTCACGTTGATTGTCCTGGTCACGCCGATTATGTAAAAAACATGATCACTGGTGCTGCTCAAATGGACGGTGCAATATTAGTATGTGCTGCAACTGATGGACCTATGCCTCAGACAAGAGAACATATTTTGTTAGCTCGTCAAGTTGGTGTACCTAAAATGGTTGTATTTTTGAATAAAGTTGATATTGCTGATCCTGAATTAATTGAATTAGTTGAAATGGAATTAAGAGAGTTGTTAACTTCTTATAATTTCCCTGGCGATGATATTCCAATTATTCATGGCTCCGCTTTACACGCATTGAATGCTGGTTCTGATCCATCTTCAACAAAAGAAGATCCTAGATTACAGTGTATCTATGATTTAATGCAAGCTGTAGATGAATATATTCCAACTCCAATCCGAGAAACAGATAAACCTTTCTTAATGCCAGTTGAGGACGTATTTTCTATCACAGGTAGAGGTACAGTTGCGACAGGTAAAATTGAAAGAGGAATCGTTAAAGTTAACGAAGAAGTGGAAATAGTTGGTTTAGGTCTTAAGAAAAAATCTACTTGTACTGGTATCGAAATGTTCAGAAAATTATTAGATGAAGGTCGTGCCGGTGATAATGTAGGTTTATTATTAAGAGGTGTGGATAAAGAAGAAATCGAAAGAGGTATGGTTATTATTAAACCTGGAACGATTACTCCTCACCATAAATTTACTGCTCAAATTTACGTATTGAAAAAAGAAGAAGGTGGAAGACATACTCCATTTATCGATGGATATAGACCACAATTTTATTTTAGAACAACTGACGTAACTGGTGTTGTAAATTTACCAAGTGAAATTCAATTAGTAATGCCTGGTGATAACTTAAATGATATCATTGTGGAATTAATCCAACCAATCGCAATGGAAGATGGTTTGAGATTTGCTATCCGTGAGGGTGGTAGAACAGTTGGAGCTGGTGTTGT
>JBDNHS010000336.1:0-3854 GCA_041688685.1 Kapaibacterium sp. (SeqCode) | reverse complement strand
TTGGACTTGGTCTTGGTCTTGGACTTGGTCTTGGTCTTGGACTTGGTCTTGGTCTTGGGTAGTTTGTACAGATTCTACAGATTCTACAGATTCTACGACTTTTTTAGTTGATTTACATATTGGTTTACTTACTACAGGGATAGTGTTAATAGGGATAACATTAACTACTTCTGTCTGTTTTAACTGTAATACTTTACCTTTTGCTTCAGCTTCTAATTCTTTACGTCTAGTCAGTGGTTTACTTGGTCTAGATGCTCTTACTTCTTTAATTAATTTATCGATATCTTCTAGTTCTGGGTCATTTATTTTTTTTTTATCTTCATCGTTATCTGCTAAAAGTTTACTAACTTCTTCATCTAATGTTAATTTCTTTTTACCAGATGCTCTTGATCTTGGGTTTGACTTTGGTTTAGTTTGGACTTGGGTTTGGGGTTGGACTTTTCCTTTTACTTGATTCTTCATATGATTTTGCATTTGAGCTTGCATTTGTTGCAGTTGGGCTTGTAATTGATTTTGTAATTCCTGAGCTCTTGCTTGAATTTCAGCCGGAGTTTGTTTTTGGTTTTGGTTTTGGTTTTGGTTTTGGTTTTGGATTTGGTTTTGGAATTGATTTTGATTTTGATTTTGATTTTGATTTTGATTTTGATTTTGATTTTGTTTTTGTTCTATTGTAATTGTAGTATTTGAATCTAAATCAATATCAATTCCAGCTTTTTTAAGAGCTTCTTTTACTAAATTTTTAATTGGTTCAATCAGTTCATTATTTTCACCATTTGGACTGTGTTTTTTATTTAAATTATTTAAATTATTCAATACTGTTTCCAATTTCTTTTTAACAGCGGGGTCAATTTCATCATCATCGTCTTCTTCATCATCATCATCTTCTTCATCATCAGAATCTTTTAATTCTTCTATATTGACATTGGGGAAAATGCGTTGAAAAATAATTTTGCCAAACTCATCCATTTTAAGTAATTTTCTAAAAGGGCGTGTACATGACAAAAGTTCTTCTGTATGTTTATTTTTTCGCAAAAAATCGATGCATCTTCGAATATTAGTAATACTATCAGACACATGATTGTTAATTGTTCTTTCAAAATCCTTAACAATAACTTCATTAATAGAATTTGAATTTGAATTTGAATTAATCAATAAATTTGCTTTAATGACAAGAATTCGGTATAAATTAAAAATTTTGTAAAACTCAATATTAATTACCCAATAACACATCTTAGGGTCTCTACGTTCTTTTAAGAACAAATCATATACTTGGTCATTATAAACTGCATTAAGATAATCTATAATATTATATTGTGCATATTCCCCAAAACCTTTAGTATTAATAACTTTTACAACTTCTTCAATATCAACACTAATTGCGCGAAAATTTTCAATTGAAAATATTAGTTGTTCAAGACTTAATTTACCATTATGTTTAAATTCATTATAATTATCAATAAATTTTTTAATAATTTCAGTACTCATTATATTATATGATTTTATATATTGAATATTACTTTATATTATTTTATATATTCAAATTTTTACATAAAAGCATATATAACACGACTCCTATATAAAAAATTGAATAAAATTATATCTAAAATTTTAATATTTAGATTATATAATCATTGATATTAGTATGGAAGATATTATAATTAATATTGCAATCACTCCTATTATAATAAATGAAAAAAACAATGGGTTATCGGAAATATTAACTAAAATACTAGAGTGGATTAACCTTATATTAGATTATGGTCAAATATTAGAACAAGATTTTATTTATAAAGATATTGATATAACCAATAATTATGATTTTACCCTAGAAATGAGACTTGCGAGTCTTGGCCATGAATACAAAAATTGGAAAATTCTTCCAAACTCATTGCATGAATCAGGGGAAACATGGTCTTGGGAAAAATTAGCCCTGGCTTCTAATACAGGGATTTTAGAATGGTATTGTAATAAATTGGGTTTGACATCCGATGAATATAACAAATTATCTGCTAATTTGAATGTTCAGATTATCGGTGCTTTTTATCATAGAATGAAAATTACATTAGAAAATATTAATCTAATATTGGGATTTTTTACTGGAAGAAAAATTTATAATAATTTTGATATGAATATTGTAAACAAACTATTATCAAAATCAAATTTTAAAATGTCTAATCCCAAATTATATGAATCGTGTACTAAAATAAAAGAATATGAATTAAGACAAGAAGAAATAATGGATAAATATTTGAACATTGAAAGAGCTACAGATTCGTCTCAATTAACTATATTTACTATTATTAAAAATAGAATTTTTTTATAAAAATTTTATTCAAAAGTTAAATCTAATACTTTGGTACTAGACAAATTAACAAATTGAACACTGTTTCTTTTAAACCTAAATATTTTAGCAACTCCATCAATCATAACCTCCTTATCGCAATCAATTCTCTTTGTTAAAATGACAGAGCCAATACGATTATCTGTACTGGCCACTTGATAATAATCAATAGCTTTCTCATCAAGCACTAATTCTATTGCTTTATTTGAACTTAATTTATGAAGTTTATTAGCAGAAAAATGACTTTGAGCAAACATCATTCGTGAATTTTTTAGTGTATATGTAATCCTTTCTGAAATATTGTCCAATGCATCTTTAATACAAGGAACTTGATAAACCCTGCAATCAAAATGAGGAGTTAAATTCTCCATCGGATATTCTTTACTAAATTCCTTATAAAATACAACTGATACAAATCCAGCCAATAATGTTGTCATTTTTTCTAATCGTCCACTAAATTCTATATCTGATGGATCTCCGTTTTTTGTTTCCTTGGGGAAAATACAAAAGGTAATTTCATCAGAACCAACAAATCCTAATGAAAACTTGTAATATTCAAATGCTTTAAGTGCAGTTTGTTTCATTGCTCGGGTAAATCCGTCGTCAAATGGTTTTTTGAATTTTGATGTAAGCTTTGAAAATTCATGACCATCAAGTCTAAAAATTGTAACTTGAGTTTTATCAAGATATGTTTCGTATTTTTGCTCCAAATCTTTAAATACAATTTTACTCTTTGTCTCTTTCACTAATGAATTATCAGCTACTATAGGTTCGATACTATTAATAGTGGTCATTCTTATAGTATTCAGTTTTAGATAGTGATTGATTATAGTTATTATATTCCAATTTGTTTAATATTTCAATTTTTTAACAATTAAAATATATAACAATCTACATAAATTATATTAAATAAAATTCAAACACAAATTTATAAAAATATTAGATTACGGTATCGTTTATATTAATTCCAAGACGGTATAGATATATATATATAATTCCATTTAGTTGTCAAATAAGAAATAAATACGAAAAAATAATTATATCAAAATATATTTTTTTATTCTTCATTGTTATCTTCATATTGATGGTCTACATTTGACATATTGTATTATCAATTTCATTAATTTCTTCTTTTAATTGTATAATTAAATCATACAATATGTCAAATTTTTCATCTAATGTTTTATTTAAAAATTCTTGTTTTTGGTCATTAGCAATAAACTCTTTTTGATATTTTGCTAATTCGATAGCTTCATTTTGAAGTTGCTCTTTTATTTTTATTGTCATATATTGTTTTTTACCACTCATTATAAATGATATAATTATTATACATTATTTATATATATATAATGGAGACACGCCCATGTTTTAATCAATTTAAAATATAAAAAATACTTTATTTTAATAATTGAAAACATGGGAATATTTTTATAATTTTTTAAACACATTTATATTTTTATTAATTATAAATGTGTATTTATTTTAAATTGATTAAAACATGGGCGTACCTCCA
>JBDNHS010000335.1:0-5388 GCA_041688685.1 Kapaibacterium sp. (SeqCode) | reverse complement strand
TTAATTTTAGCAAATAATACTATTGAAGCAATTAGATCTGATACTTGTTATTATTATTATCCAGGTGTAAATAATCAGAAGTATGGAAGATTGGGAGTCCCTTTAAGCCGAAAGTTTGAAATCAGAAAAACAAAGACATGGTTAAAAAAAGTATTATTTGAAAAATATAATTATACCGAACTGCCAGTTTTGTATAATGGTGGATTTATTTCAAAAAAATTGATTGATAAATCTAAAGATAAATCGCAAAATAAATTTATAAACTCTTGTATTCCAGATGTATATTCTTCAATAATTTTTTGTCATATTATTAAAGAATATATATATTCATTTGAACCCTTTGCTATAAATGGTGCATCATTAAGAAGCAATGGAATGTCTCAATTTACTGCTGATAGTATTATTCAAAATTCACCTAGTAATCAATTTCAAAAAGAAAATACTATAGCATTTAATAAAAAAATACCATTATATACTGATGGCAGGTATCCACAGTCAATCAAGGCATTTATATATGAATCATATTTAAATTGCATAGATGTTTTAAATATTAAAAGTATCATCAGCCCTGCTAAACAGTTAGAAACAATACTTATTTATGACAGTAAATCAGATAACTTTTTTTGTGAATGGGTAAAGAATTATTCAAGTATAAATAATATTAATTTTACCAAAATCCTTATTATTTCTAAGTTAAAGAAAGCATTATATTTTCCTTTAAATTTCGTTAATAGACTACGTTCTCTTGGAAAATATTTTGAAATTGGAGATGAATTTTTTCCTGTTGCAAATGTTTATGAGGCTTTTTGGGTTACTAGCTCTGTAAGAGGGGTATATAATTCTAATTTCTGGAATATTTTTAAGTTAATAATAAGAAAGTTTAATACAAATAGCAACTAAAATGGAATTATCTTTTTTTTACCTTTTAAAAAAACAGCCTACTTTAATATTAAGGGATATAATTACTTCTATACAAGTTTATAATAGATTTCATAGTGATTCATTAAATTTCACAGTCTATTTAATTCCTTCTTCACCTTCAGATTTATTTTTTAAAAAGAGGCTAATTAAATCACTTGATTCTTATTTCGATATAACATACGATAGTGGATATATATTAAACCATTTTATAAATGGGAAAGAAATATGTATAAAAATAAAATTATACGACTATTCTTTTTTGTATTTGTTTTTATTTTTATTGAAATCTTTATTTGCCTCAATCGTTTTATTTTTTTATTATTTTATTTTAAATCGAAGTATTAAAGATATACTTCATTCTAAATTTAATAATATTCAATATGGAGATATCGCAGCTAGTACCATTTTTCGAAATAAAAAAATATTTAAATTATATAAATCTTTCGAACTAATAAAAGAGTCTTTTCGTTTAATAAATCTAATACAGTTATTAACTTTAGTTGGGGCTCAACAAAAATCGAGTTTTAACAAAAATTATTTTTCAATACTAGATTTTACATATTCCGAAGCATTATTATTAAGATCTCTACCTCTATATAATTTTAAATTTATTGAAACACAAGATTATAAAAGTGAAATAGTAATAATTAATAACCCGCCATTATATTATTATCCTTGGATGGCAAGATCATCAAATAATATCTTTGATTCTGATATTATTAATAAGTATTATCATTCAAGATTGTTTTCTCCTACTGAAGTTTTAGATTATATGTGGTTAGGTGCCAATGACAATCAAAATACAAGCGTATTATTGGAAAGCGGTAAAACATTTCTGCCCAATTTAAATGAAAAATATGCCGTCTTATTTTTACATGCTTTTTCTGATGCTGCATTTTGTTATGCTAACGATGGTTTTAAGGATCTATTAGAATGGGTGTTATATACCGTTAATAAATTATTAGAAAATAAAGAAATTAATAAAATATTAATAAAACCTCATCCCAATATAAGTTTTAGTTATTATCCTGCAGATCAAGATGCAATACTGTTTATTAAAAGGTATTTTAGTGGGAACAATAAAGTATTTTTTCTTCAAAAAGATTCTTCCTTAGTTGCATTATGTAAATTCGAGAATATTATTGGTATTACACGCCATGGTAGTGTAGCAGAAGAGATGACATATTTAAAAAAGCCAGTAATTGCATATCAAAATGGACCATGGAAAAATTATCATAAATTCTTAATTACTTGGAATGATAAAAAAAATTATGAAAATCTCTTATTAAATCTTGATTTTGAAATTATGAGAGAAGCTGTAGAAAAGAATAGATATTTATTATTTGAATATTGTATGGAATACAGAATTAACTCAAGAAATATTTCAAGGGGATGGTATGACGAGCTTTATAAAATTGAACACAATGAGGAATTTGTCGGGAATTTCGAAAATATTTTAAAACTAGACTCTATAATTTTAAAAAAGAAGATTAATTCAATTATATCATATTTACTTACTAATTCAGCAATAAAATAAAATTTAATGGACATTAATGAAACTGCAGAATCAAGAATCTCAAAATTTTATAATACAGAGGGATGGATTGAAGTGGATGGGTACACTGAAGATGCCATTAGGTTTGAAGATTTGCGTAAATATTCTAAAGAATATGTTACAAACTGTAGATTGCGATTGTTAAATTATATACCAAAAACAGGAGAAAATTTTCTTGATATGGCTAGTGGGCCAATTCAGTATAAAGAATATTTAAAATATTCTGAAGGATATGACAAGAGGCATTGTGTTGATCTTTCAATTGATGCTTTAAATATTGCGGAACAAAAAATTGGCAATCACGGTGTTTTCCATCACGGAAGTTTTTTTGATTTAAAATTTGAGGAGAATTATTTTGATTGTTCAATAAGTGTGCATACAATTTATCATATAGACAAAGAGATGCAATCATCTGCTATTCATAAGTTAATTGAAATAACAAAGAAAAACTCTCCTGTAATAATTGTTTACAGTAACCCAAATTCAATAGTAAATAAATTATCATCGTCATTTATTGCAAAAAAAATAAGGAGTATTTTGCGTAAATTTCAAAAAAGTAACACCGCAGATGTTAAAACGAGTTTATATTTTTATGCTCATGAACTTACTTGGTGGAAACAATTTGAAAATATTGCTAAAGTTGAAATTTTTCCTTGGCGGTCTTTTGACTCTGATTATCAAAAAAGGTTATTCCCCAATAATTTTATTGGAAAATACTTACTTAAAATTATATTTAGTTTAGAGAATAAGTATCCTAATTTCTTTGCTAAGCATTTACAATATCCAACTATTGTTCTGATAAAGAAATAACTAATGTACACTTTCAAGAAACAACATATATATTATTTACCATTAATATTTTTAATAATATTATGCATAACAAATATTGATATTGTATTTTCAATAAATACAGATCAAATTACTGACAGAAGCAATTACCAAAACAATATTACCGATGGGGAAATGCTTTTTACAGATGCTAAAGAAAGTCAATTTCCATTTATTTTATTTTCAGAACCATTATTTAAATTTGTGTATTATTTATTTAATATTTTACAAATCGATTCACAAATTGCAGTTAAAATTATTCTTTTTGTAATGCTTAGTGTTACATTTTATTTGTTAATTAAAAAAACATCCATAACACCTTTTTGGATTATTTTAATCGTTTTATCTCCGACCGTATTAGTTAATTATATAATGACAATAAGACAGGGATTTGCAACGGTCTTATTTTTATCTACTTTATTTTTATTTTCAAGTAGGATAAAATATATTTTAATGTTGTTTATACCATTATTCCATTTTTCTTTTTTTATTGTACTCCCAATATATTTTCTATCCTTTATTAAAAAAAAATTTAATCTATATATCTATTTATTACTTTTTATTTTGTCATCTGCATTATTTTCTATTTTAATTTTAAAATTACTATCATTACTTAATTTAAGTTATTTTGAAGGATATGAAGATGAGTCTAAATTTAATTTTGGCTTTGGATTAATATTTTGGTCAGTTATACTGATTTTATTTATATTAGAGGGTAAAGATTTTTTACTTAATAATTTATTTGAAACACTTTGTATTTGTTTTTATGTTGCGTCAGTTTCTTTTTTTAATCCATTTAGTAGAATTCTTCAAGCGGTTTCAATCATTTTGTTAGTTGCTGGATTCAGACTTAGCGGTAGACGAAAACAACTATTTAAATCGTTATTGTTCTTATATGTTATGTACCTGATTATACCAATTATGATTAATTATAATCTTGGTACTATGATGTTAAATTAAAATTGTGGATGAAAATTGATTTTATTGATTTCCCCAAAAGCCTATTTCATCAAAAAGGATGGCCATGGGAATATGATAATTTTACTGATAACAGTTTAAAAACATTTGACTTACCTAAAATATCGATTATCACCCCATCTTTTAACCAAGGTGAATTTATTGAGGAAACTATACGCTCAATTATTTTGCAAAATTACCCAAATTTAGAATATATCATTGTTGATGGAGGTAGCTCTGATCAAACATTAGCTATTATTGAAAAGTATAGAAAATGGATTGATATTTTTATTTCCGAACCCGATAAAGGACAATCTGATGCGATTAATAAAGGATGGAAATTAGCCACAGGACAAGTAACAACTTGGATAAATTCGGATGATTATTTAGCTCCAAATTGTTTATTTGAAATTGCAAAACTTTCGGCAGATACTTCAGATAGGACTTTATTTGTTGGTAAAGTAGTAAATTTTGATGATGTTTCTAAAGATTCATATAGTTTAATTCAAAAAAATATTTCATTTAAAAATGTTATTAGATTTTGGGAGAAAAAATGCGTGTGGCATCAACCCGGTATCTTTTTTCCTATGAAATTAATAATAGAAAATAATTATTTAGATGAACAATATCATTATTCAATGGATTTTGACCTATTGTGTAAGATATTGCCTCATACAACAGTTAAATATTCTGGCAAGATATTCACCTATTTTAGGTTACACAATATATCCAAAGGTGTAGCTTCACCACAAAGCACTGTAAACGAAAAAGTATTAATTGCTACTAAATATTGGGTAAAGTCATCTAAAAATAAATTGGAGGAATATTTTTATTTTATAGTTTGGTTTTTAAAATATTTCATAAAATCTTTATTTTCATTTTCTTTTAAATTTAAATTTAACAACATTTTGAATTTACTTTTAAAATGGATATAATTCAAGTATGAAAATAGTTTTTCCATTATTAAACTTGAAGAAATCAGGTGGTACAAGAATTGCTTTGCAATATTGCGGGGAGTTAGCTAAAATGAATTATAATATTCAAATAATTACTCCTGCAATTAAAGATGAGTTAAATACTTTTATGATACCTGCAGGGGTTAATGTGAAGTTTTTAAAAACTAAATA
>JBDNHS010000334.1:0-3896 GCA_041688685.1 Kapaibacterium sp. (SeqCode) | reverse complement strand
GCTTTAAATTATCTTATAAATGTAAATCTTGAACTGGGTTTATTAAATGAAGCAAAAGAAGCTGCATTTGAATCATTAAAGATATTAAGCAAACAAAGTTTTGCAAACTTTTTATTAGGTGAGATTTTCTTAAAAGAATTAGATTTTAGAAACGCTGTTATTTATTATTTGGGCGCATTAGAAAATGTAAATAAAAATGATATTAGTACATTGACAGGTGATTATTCAGTTTCCGAAAATTTATTGAGATTTAAGATTGGTTTTTGTTATCACGAATTAAAAGATAATAATAAAGCCAAAGAACATTTTATGGCTGGTTTGGTCAAAAGCCCAAGTGATTTGAATAACATTTTAGGATTAGTGAAAGTATTCATCACTTCAAATCATTTGTCCGATGCTTTGATCTGGCTCAAAAAAGCTAAAAATATTAATCCAGATAATAAAGATTTAGATAACTATATAAATCAAATTAATGTTTTTTTAGATAACCAAAATGTCCAAAAAGTAGAAGAAAAATCGGAATTTTTGCAGATAATAGAAGATACAAAACCTAATTTAGAGCAAAATGCAGTAAATAATCAAGAGAATAACGAAGTTAATAATGAATTTAATAATGAAGGAAGTCTAAAAATAAGCCTTTGTATGATTGTCAAAAATGAAGAGAATATGCTCAGAGGTAGTTTGTCTTCAGTTCAGGGATTGGTTGATGAAATTATAATTGTAGATACTGGGTCAACAGACAAAACTTTAGAGATAGCAAAAGAATTTGGTGCAAAAATATATTATTTCGACTGGATAAATGATTTTGCAGTGGCAAGGAATGAGTCAATAAAATTTGCTACAGGTGATTGGATTTTGTATCTTGATGCAGACGAAAGAATTAAACATAAGGATTTTAGTTTACTTAGAGAGCAAATTAAAAATGTTGATGAAATTATTGGTGGAATTGTCTGTAATATTGTTAGTGTTCACACAAGTATGTCTGGTGAAAAAGAAACGCATAAAGGCGGCTATCCAAGAATTTTCAGAAATTTGGGTTATCCAAAAGTCAAGTTTATTGGTCGTGTACACGAACAAATCACACCCTCTTTGAGAGAATTTAATTTAGAATTAGCGTTTTCTGATATAGAAATTGAACATCTTGGTTATGATGTTTCTCCAGAAATAATGCAGACTAAGGTCAAACGTAATTATGAGTTGTTGATTCAACACGTCAAAGATGCTCCATTAGATGGCTACGCTTGGTATCAATTAGGGCAAACTCTTGCCCAAATGAGTTTAAATCAAGAAGCCGAAAGTAGTATAAGATTTGCAATCGCAAATTGTAAATTGTCTGATTCGATTTACTCGAGTGCTTGTTCTACTTTGGCAAATTTAGTTGGTAATAAAAAAGATTTTTCTGAGTCATTAATTTGGTCAGAGAAAGCACTCGAAAAAGCCCCGAACCAAATATATCCACTAAATTTGAAAGGTTATTCTTTATTGAATCTAAATAGATATAAGGAAGCTCTCGAAACTTTTGAAAAAGCTTTAGAAATTAAAAACAACAAACAATCTATACCGAATTCAGGATTTGATATAGATTTGGATATAAATATTATTTTGAATGGCATAGAAAAGTCTAAAACAGGACTTAATGAACAGAAGTAGTTTAATTACCGTTTTAAATAAAAAAAACTAAATAAAAATAGCACATTTAACAGAATTAATTATTGACTGGTGGGTTAATTAAAAAGATTTTTTACATAAGCAAAGAAGATTTCCCTTGGGATGTAAGAACTGATAAAATATGTAATACTCTTGCCAAAGAGTATGAAGTTTTTATTATTTGTAGGCACCAATATAATAACAAAGAAATTGAAACTTATCAAAATCCTAACGCAGAACTAATTGAACGAAGAAAACCAATTAAAATCATTAGAGTTGGATTTAAACTCAGAAATAAAATCCAATCATTCCCTATTTCTTTCAATCCTTATTGGAAAAAGAAACTAAGGAAAAACATAATCAAATACAAGCCAGACATTTTAATCGTAAGGGAAATGCATCTCGGAAAATTAACGGGTGAATTGGGCGACGAGTTCAGAATTCCTGTAATTATGGATATGGCTGAAAATTATCCTGCAGCTATTAAATTATGGAAAAAGTATAATAATACTTTTCTGAAAAAATTAATTTTTCAAACATTTAATTTGGGAGAGAAAATTGAAAAAGCATCTATTCAAAAAATTGAAAATATCATCACAGTATGCGATGAACAGCATCAAAGGTTAAGTAATTTTGTAAGTCATAACATAAATTTTGAGACAATTTATAATACTCCACTAAAATCTACATTTACAAATCATTTAGGTAAGTTAGAAAATATAGAAATAAATTCTATAACTTTTGGGCATCACGGATATTTAACTGCAGAAAAAAATATTGAAAATTTGGTCAAAGCATTTTTGATATTGTGTGATAATTATTATTCAGATAATTATTCAGATAATTATTCAAAAAGAGATAAAACTAAAAATATAGATTTCAAATTAATTATTGCTGGGAATGGTGACTGTTTTGATGATATTGCAAAAATAATACAGACATCTGAATTTAAGTCAAGAGTTAAATTATTAGGTAGTTATAATTATAATTCATTGGATAAAATATTAGATGAAATCGATATAGGGGTAATTCCATATCAAATAAATGAATTTAATAATTATACTATTCACAACAAAATCTTTGATTTCTTTGCGAAAGGAATTCCAGTAATAGTTTCAGAAGCAATTCCAAATGCAAAAGTGGTAAATGATACAAACTCTGGGATTGTTTGTGATTGTGAAGATTTAAAATTATTAGCTGAAAAAATGTTTGATTTGGGAATTGAAATCAATAATTGTAAACTAAACAAACAAATACATCAATACTCGATTAATGCCTTTAATTCTGATGAAAATAAATATAATTGGTAAAATGACGAAAAGAATTTATTAAACTATATTTCTGAAATTATTTAATAAATAATAAATTATTGATTTAGATATTTATAAGCATTATAAGCCATAATAGCCATTCCATTTATCATTGCTTCTTCTTCTGGATTAATCTTAGAATTGTGTAATGCTGGCATAGAAACCAGTTCTGGATTTTTGACACCAATGAACCAAAAACAAGCCGGGATTTGCTTACCATAATAAGCAAAATCTTCACCCCACATTTTGGGTTCAAACTCCACAAAATTCTCATCTCCATAAATTTCTTTAGAATTATTAATCACAAATTTAGTCAATTCTTTATTATTAAAAACAGGCGGATAACCTTTTTGTATATTAACTTCTACTTCGCAACCGTAAGTTGAACCAATAAGCTTTAAATCGTGATTTAGATGATGATGAATAGTATTTTGTAAATCTTCATTAAATGTTCTAATTGTACCCATAAGTTTTACTTCATCTGGTATTATATTGGTAGCTGTACCACCATTTATAGCAGTAATATTTATGACTGCTGGCTCCAATGGATTTCGATATTTTGTTATTATATGTTGCACAAATTGAATTATCATTGCACTTGCTAAGATTGGGTCGTTACCAAGTTGAGGTTGTGCAGCGTGAGTACTATTACCTCTGACTGTAATATATAATTCGTCAGCCGAACCCATCACATATCCAAAATTAGTAGAGATAATGCCTACATTTTCACCTGGGTAAATATGTTGTCCAAATATTGCTTTTGGTGTTGGGTTTTCTAATACGCCTTCATTAATCATTAAGATAGCTCCCCCTGGTAATTTCTCTTCACCTAATTGGTAAATTAACTTTACACAGCCATTCAGATCACTCTCTATATTTTTAAGGATTTCAGATGCACCCAATAGCATTGACGTGTGCATATCATGACCGCAGGCGTGC
>JBDNHS010000333.1:0-5311 GCA_041688685.1 Kapaibacterium sp. (SeqCode) | reverse complement strand
GAGATTTACTAATGAAACTAAATTATTAGACAAGGAACCGCTTAATTATATTGCAGCATACCAAGATAAAACAAATACATTAACTTGGTATTTTATTATTAAAGGTCAGAAAGATACTCCTTATTATGGGGGTGAATATATTGGAAAAATTATACATAATCCTGGTTATCCGGGAAAACCACCAAAATATTATATGTTAACACCTACTGGAAGATTTATTGTTGACGCAGAGTTATGTTTATCAATTTCGTCTTATCATCCAGAATCATGGTCTAGTAGTTGGAATATTAAATCTATTTTAATCGCTTTTTATTCAGTGTTTTTAGATGATAAAGATAATGGAGCTGGTTTTGTTTATCCAATTCCACCTAATCATGAACGTGTGGAATTATCAAAACAATCAATTTCATACAATGCTAAATATCATTCTGAGATTTATGCAGGATTTAATTTGAAACATTTGTCTTGTTAATTAAATTTTTATATAAAAATAACAATTAAATTTTTATTATTATTTTTATTAGTACGGATATACTTTATTATAAAAAACTTTACGTAGTGGACATTTATTAATCTATGTGGCGAATAAATTCAAATAATAATCAATACAATAGCAACAATGCATACAATTATTCAAACAGGAACACATATAAAAATAACAAAATTAGCTTCTCCAACTGGCTGAATTAATACCAGGTTTTCCCGATGAATCAGATGACGAGCCAGCACCATAACCAGATGACGACCTGCCATAACCAGATGACAACCTGCCATAACCAGATGATGACCTACCATAACCAGATGATGAGCCACTAGCTCTGAAACCAGATGCCGGGCTTCTTTCATCAAACCTAGAATATGACGACAATGAACTTGATGCAGTAGGATTTTCCATCCAAGCAAGTGCTGTTCGAATGTGTCCGTTTTCTTTGGTTGCTAGTGCAGAGGATATGGTCTGCAATATACTGGTTGTTGCTACAAACTGGTCTCTAGTCATAGAACAATAGTCTGAGTAGTATTTGAGCGAACAAGAGCGGTATCTATAAGAATCTTCATTAAAATAGTACATTCTTTTTTCTGTATTAGTCATTACAGAGATGTGATTACCGGAATCATTACCCAAGATATATGCTAGATGAACGCCATTCGCCTTAGCATAGAGTTTGTCCGGTTTAGCAGAATTCCTTTTACAAAAGTCTCTAAGAGCGATTCCTACAGTGCGTTTCCTTTCTCCTGACTGTTTTTCCTCCCATTTGGCAAACTTGACAGGAGAAAGGAAATGTTCTGGGTCCGATTCCAAGTGTTCAAGCGAAGCAATTTTTGCTCGAGGACAGATACCAATTTCGAACAAAATTTCTTTGCCTCGAAGGTAAATGTTCAACAACCATAGATAATCGTCTGGCGTGTTATTGAACGGACTTAGAGACTCGGTAGTAATCAAGGCTAGACACGATAGGTTAGGTTGTGTTTCTGTCGCATAAACCCAAATTCTGCGAATGATAACTCCAATGCAAAAAGCAAGAGTTTCGGGAGTTGTTCCCGTCAGGATACATAATCCCACTCGTGCAAGAACTTGATTGATAGTTTCAGCCATTGTTGCGATAAGGTGAAACTTTAATTAGAAATATAGTAAAGTCATTCAATGACTTAAAATTTCAATTTTATTTTGTATTATATGTACTATACCACGGACTATCAATTCTAAGCCACCAGCTTCGAATTCATTATTAGTTCACACTAGCGTTTATATTAATTCTAAGCAGTGATTTATAATTAATATAAGACGGTATTTATAAAAATTTAATTATTGTGTGTAAGAAATATGTATTTATTTACAAGGTTCATAGAGCGATATGTATATTTATAAAAATTTAATTATTGTATGCAACAAATATTTATTTACAAAGTTCGTAGAGTTATACGAATACCATTTACTCGCAATTCAACTGGATAAGAAAATTTATTTGTGTTATTATGGACAGATACTCCAAAACCTGCCATAAGTTGTCCGCTCGGGCTTGCAATTTGTGTAATTTGATTCAATGCCGAAAATGCAGGGCCATAGACATGCTTGTACTGCGGGGTAAGAACTGCTGGTAAACAACAATTTCTAATACCTTCTTGTGTCTTAAATTTAGGACACACAAAGATTACGTTCTTGTATCCTAAAATATACTCATACATTGGGATAGTATGTGAAACTGCAGTCCAACAACTAGTATATAATCCATGCTTTTGTATTGAAGTATCTAAATTCCAATAATTCCAAAGATGACGATGACTAACTATATCCTTACCAAGAGTAGTGGATGCCACATAAGCAATTGAGACGTCAAGGCTCGCGCTAATTTCAACTGTTAATTCTGGATACTTGCGAGTCAATTTGATGAAATCTCCGAATGTCTTGATATTTTTAATCTTGGTGTCTAGTGATAACTTTTTAGAACGAGCAGTGAATGATGTAGAATCAGGTCCTGTTCCAGTTGTCAAAGTTCGACTATGGAAAACCATCTCAGGGATCAGCTCCTTGGCTTGGGTCTCATCCAAAATACTATTTGTGAAATCGCCCAACTGCTTAATCCCATATGCAATTTGTTCTGGGTTTACATATGAATACCACTTTACATTCAGCATCTGACAGACAACCTTACTCATATACTGGTTATGAACTAGTGTCTGAGCATCTTTGGCCTTTGCATCTTTGGCCTTTGCATCTTTGGCCTTTGCATCCTCTAATAAAAGAATGAGATAGGAGTTTGCGATTTTGAATAGGGTAGCGACAATTCCGGTTGGTTCGATAGAATCCTTGGTTAATCCTGCTCGGATAATATGATGAATTGCGAAACCAATCTTTTCCTTGAGAGTAAATTGGTCCCACTTCTTGAGTCTCGACTCCAAATCATCCAAAATTGCCTTGCACCAAGAGATCACTGGAATATATTTATGATTGTATGAATGCTCATTTAGATTAGTTTGCACCAAGTCTAATGAATCTTTGCTATGCAGAATGAGGCGAAAAACAAATTGCTCAAATAGTCCAGATATCACGTACTGTGAAATAGACTTTTCAATTAGTGAAATCCTAACGGAATCATCACATGTAGTGATATTTGATTGATTTACTCGGCGAACCATATGATGGAATCCACCAACCTCCTCACAATGATTCATTACTGTAGGGTCTTTTAACAAAATTAGCTTTGTAATAGGAGATGTACATACTGCTTGTGCGGAAAAAAGACTAGCATGTTCATAATAATAAGTGCTTTCAATTGTGCGATAAATATTCGTTAACCACTCGCTCCAAATAGAACCATCAAGGTCTGACACAGCATAAAGTTGCGCAAATCTATCTGCACAAACGTGACAATTATCTTGTTTCTTCATCAGACCATATGCAGTGGGTTTACCCTCAAACCCAACCAGATGCTGAAATAAGAAAGATAACTGCTTGCCATCAATATCTGACACAATCAGTGGATTAACAGCACGCTTCGCCAATGGTGTCGCAATAGATTGTGCAAAGTCAGATGAAACTGACATAGTGCTCATACTAGTATCAGTGCAAATATAGATAATAAAGCGACGGTATGTTTATAAATAATATATATATAAGTGTTATAAACATTTTAAATTTCAATTGTTTATAAAAATTATCTGATACTAATTCTATTAATATTATAGGACATTAAAGGAATACCAATATTATCACTCATATCTCTTATTAATTGTCTAATAAAAAATCCTGAACTGACATTTAAACTAAATTTCATATAATAAAGTTTTTTAATTTCAAGAGCATCCCATTGCTTTATTGTTGGCTCTTGTCTAAAATTTCTTTTAGAGTCAATTAATTTTATTTGCTTAATAATTTTCTCGGACCAAATTTCATAATCAAGAATATCTTCTTTCAATAGCTTATAATCATATAAGGATACATCATGTGAATCAATGACATTTATGCTTTGTCGTCTTCTATGATTTAACATTTTGGTTGAAAAATGATGATATTTTTGTTTAAAAGTTGTATTATTAATTAAATTTAAATAATTAATAATAGATTTGGATACATCTAAAGCTAAATCACTTTTAATGTCTAATTTTTTAGTGATTATACCTAATGGGTCATCGGAATCTGTTTGAATTCCAATAATTATTTTAACTTGATAAGTTTTACCCGAACCCAAATGATTTTTAATATTGGAACATTCTTCATCAATCAGAAATGGAACTATGCCTTTTGCCATGGGATCTAGTCTTGCAGTATATGCCAATTTTTTAATGGAATTCTCTGCTTTAACTCTAGAAACAAATTGGTCCATGGTTTCACCTGATTTTTTATAAGCATTAATCATAATAAATGTCTATTATTAGGATTATTAGGATTATTATAATAGTTAATAATAAGTGCATTGTTAAAATAAAAAAATCAATTTTTTTAATGTTTGTTAATATAAAAATTTTTGTTTGCAATTAAAAGGTAGTTTTATATTTATATTTTTACATGTGGAACTATAATAATCAATATATATTTTTTTCAAAAATGGTTGTAAATTATTTATGTTGGTATTGTTATCATTAACATAAAGACGAATTTTTTTAATATCTGATGATAAATTATTAATTGAAATATTGTCAGACCATAAGCCAATATTTGTTAGTTGTTGGTATAGTTGAAAAATCAAAATATTTTGAGGAAACATTTAAATATTTTAATGATTTAGGATAGATAATATTTCCAACAAAATCCATTAATTTTAAACATTTTAAATTTGAAGGAAGTTCTAGATTATTTGTCTTGATTTGTGGTAAACTTAAATGAGTTAGGCTATTTGGTAGTTCTAAATTAAAATTATAATAATCAAATGCATATCCACCTTTAAAAATTAATAATTTTTGTAACATAATAGGATATTTTTGTACATAACTATTAGTAGAAATTTCAAGATATTCTATATTAGCAGGCAGGCTATTAATATTTATTTCTTTATTATAGCATATATTTTTGAAATATAACATTGTGTTTTCAAATAATAAAAATCTTTCATAAATTTTTTGAAATAAAAGATAAATATAATAATAAATATTTTTATTATAAGTAACACAATCAATTATGCTAATATTTTTTAAATTTTTAGGTAATTTCATATTTGTTATGTCACAATATGTTAGCGTTAGATTCTGTATATTATCCGGAATGATATCAACACTGGTGTCGGATAATTCTAAACTATCTGTATTATTATTAAAACAACTGTAGCCAAAATCATAATTTTTTACGTATGCTTGTCTGCACATTTTATATTATAAT
>JBDNHS010000332.1:0-1773 GCA_041688685.1 Kapaibacterium sp. (SeqCode) | reverse complement strand
TTCTTCTTCGACATTATCTTTATCTTCATCTTTTCTTTGAGACGGGAATAATCCTTGCTCCATACCAGTAATAATAACGTAAGGGAACTCCAAGCCTTTAGAACTATGTAAAGTCATAACATTAATGAAATCATTATTGATGTCTTTTTCGTCCATATCAGTAACTAATGATATTTGTTGCAAATAATCATTAAGTGTCAAATCTTCATTTTCACTCAAAAATATTTGAATATCCGAAATAAATTGCTCAATATTATTTAGTCTGTCATTGGAATCATCTGTGTCAATTTCATTATACATTTCGATTAGACCAGTATTCTCAATATATTCGGAGATTAATTGATAATTATTAAATACTTCTTCGTGCTTATAATTTTCGACTAATTTTGTGAAATTTTGAGTAGCCACAACTGCTCTTGATTGCAATTTGCCATTAAATTGAGACTCCAAAAATGCTTGATATAAAGATATATCTTTTGATATTGAATAGTCAATTATGTGGTCAATTGATGTTTTTCCAATCCCTCTTGGTGGCTCATTTACAACTCTCAATAATGATTCGTTGTCGTTCGGATTGACCAATAATCGCAAATATGCAATCAAATCTTTTATTTCTTTCCTTTTGAAAAAAGAGACACCACCGAAAACAACATAATTAAAATTCGCCTTTCTCAAAGCATTTTCAATAAAAAGAGACTGTGCATTCGTTCTGTATAATATAGCGATGTCGCCTAATTTAGCTCCATTTTTTACATATTGACTAATAATATTCACAATCTTTATTGCTTCATCTTTTTCATCATCAGCATTTACAATATTGATTTTTGCACCAGTATTATTGTTAGTCCATAATTTTTTGTCAATTCTTTTTGGGTTGTATTTGATAATACTATCGGCAGCATCTAATATAATTTGGGTGGATCTGTAATTTTGTTCTAATCTAACTGTTTTGCAATAAGGATAATCTTTTTGAAAGTTTAAGATATTTTGAATATCGGCGCCTCGCCACCCATAAATACTTTGTGAGTCATCACCTACAACACAAATATTTTGGTGGGCATTAGCCAACATAGAAATAGCCATATACTGTGCTTTGTTAGTATCTTGGTACTCGTCAACTAAAATATATTTGAACTTCTCTTGGTATTTCCTTAGAATTTCTTTGTTTGATAATAATTTGATAAAATTAATCAAAATATCATCAAAATCCATTGCATTACTTTTTTGAAGATATTTATTATATTCATTATAAATAAACCCAACTTGCCTTTGGTCTCCATTAAATGCACTATTTGTAAATTCATCTGGAGAAATTAATTTGTTTTTGGCAGATGAAATCTGTGAACGAACACTTTGTGGATTATGACTTTGTTGTGCAATTCCAAAATTACCCATAACAGATTTGATAGCAGAGAGTGAATCATCGGTATCATAAATCGAAAAATTGGAAGTAAAACCAATGTTTTCAGCTTCTATTCTAAGGATTTTGGCAAAAATGGAGTGAAAAGTACCAGCCCAAATTTTGTGGGATTTATCTTCATCAACTAATTTGCTAATTCGATTAACTAATTCTTTTGCTGCTTTATTTGTGAAAGTAAGTGCAAGAATACTCCAAGGTTTAATTCCTTGCAATATTTTATACGCGATACGATGAGTTAGCACGCCTGTTTTGCCACTGCCAGCTCCAGCAACAATTAAAAGTGGTCCATTTACTGATATTACAGCTTCTTTTTGCTTTTCATTTAGAGACTTAGTCAGAGTTTCAATTTTTTG
>JBDNHS010000331.1:0-12527 GCA_041688685.1 Kapaibacterium sp. (SeqCode) | reverse complement strand
CATAACCATAATTATTTGGGTTAAATAATAATTTAAGGTAATTTTCAGATAATAATACATTTGAATTTAAAGCTAAAGACCAATTATTTAGTTCCCCAATAGTTGAGATAATATCACCAGTTGCCATTGATTTTGAAAAATCATAGTATCTACTATTATTTAATACATAGTTATTATAAACATAACCATTAGCTCTTTCTGATAAAATAGAAATATGGTCTTCAACACTTGTGTTCTGAAGTCCCAAGGGCTCGAAAATATTTTCTTTTAACAGTTTTGCATAAGACTTTCCAGTTACATTTTGTAGTATTACTCCAAGAACAAAATACCCAAAACTGCTATATTGATATGAAGTACCAGGTTTAAAAAGTAATGGTTGGTTCCAAAACAGTTTTAAATATTCTTTAGAATAAAACTGTTCTTGTCCATATTTTGAATAATAATTTTTAATACCTTCGTAATGAATTATTCCAGAAGTATGTGTAAGTAATTGGTGAATAGTAATTTCATTTCCATATTTTGCAGGATAATAACTAATATAATCTCTGATTTTACCTTCTAACTTTATTTTTCCTTTTTCTACTTGTTGCAAAATCAAAACAGCTGTAAAAGCTTTTGATAATGAAGCTATTCTATATTTTGTTTTATAAGAATTTGGTATCAAAAATTCATAATTAGCCATTCCTATACTTTTTTCAACTATGATATTTGAATCTCTTGATATAAGGATACTACCACTGAAATTTTCTAATGCTAAATATTCTTCTAAATAATTATTTACTTTTTCAATAATCAAAGAGTCTTTGGCTAAAATTTTATCTTTATTATTTTGAGATAGTAGTGTATGGTTAAAAATAAAGAGAATTAATATAAAATTTAATAGATAAAAATTATAACATTTTTTTTGCATTTGATTAATTGAGTTTAATTTTATTTAAAAAATAAAAAATTAATGGCTTTTTGAATATTTGACTATTAAAATCAACTTTGTTAAGTAATATTTTACAAAATTAAACTTCTTTTGTTAAACTAAACTCAATAATTAAAAAATATATAAAAATATAAATTAAATGAAAATTCCATTTTTGGACCTAAAATCACAGATATTACCAAATAAAGAAGAATACGTCGAAATAATTAAAAAAGTTATAGATGATACTGCTTTTTCTTCAGGGAAATATGTTGACGAATTTGAAACTAACTTTGCCAATTATTTAGGTGTAAATTATTCTGTTGGTGTTAATAGTGGTACTTCTGCTCTACATTTAGCTTTATTAGCTTTAGATATTGGCATTGGTGATGAGGTGATACTTCCCTCTCATACATTTATAGCTACTGCTTGGGCTGTGAGTTATGTCGGAGCTACCCCAATTTTTGTAGATATAGATGAAACTTATTATACAATAGACTATAAGAAAATTGAAGAAAAAATAACGAATAAGAAAAAAGCTATAATTGCAGTGCATTTGTATGGTCAAGCAGCAGATTTAAATGAAATAAGTGATATATGCAAAAAGCATAATTTATTTTTAATTGAAGATGCATCACAAGCAATTGGAGTAGAATACAAATGTAATTTAGGCGATGGAAATGAAAATGTTAAATTCAAAAAAGTTGCCACAATTGGAGATATTGGTACATTTAGTTTTTACCCAGGGAAAAACTTAGGTGCATTCGGTGAAGGTGGAGCAATAGTAACTAATAATGAAAGTTATTACAAAAGGATAAAAGCTTTAAGAAATCACTCTCAAACGGAAAGGTATGTTCATTCTGAAATTGGTTATAATTATAGAATGGACGGTATCCAAGGTTCAATTTTGAGTTATAAATTAAATTTGATTGATAATTGGAATGTGAAAAGAAATGAAATTTCGGAAAAATACAATAACAAATTTAAAAATTTGAATAATTTGGTTATACCAAAAATAAATCCAAATTCTACTCATATTTTTCATTTATATGAATTAAGTATTAATATTCCCTTAAAAAGAGAATCGTTAATTGATTATTTAAATGAAAAAGGAATAAGTACGGGACTGCATTATCCAATACCAATTCATTTACAAGAAGCCTACAAGAGTCTTTCTTCAATTTACCAAAATGATTTAGAAATTACTAATTGGGCAGCGAACTCGCTAATTAGTTTACCGATTTATCCTGAATTGACTGATATACAAATAGAGTACATAATTAATTATGTTTTGGAGTGGTATAATCTGCAATAGAAAATATTAGTTTTGAAAGAATTTCAATATTTAAAATAACAACGTTGAAAAATTAAAATAAATATTATTCTTAAAATAAATTATTTTTAACTAAATTCTATGTATTAAAATACGAACTTTGAATATTTTTTTTTGGAAAGATAATGTTAGAAGAAAATAAAGCAACAATACAGAAACAACATTCATTCAATTATGATGAATTAATCAAATGTGGCAAGGGCGAGCTATATGGTTTAGAAAATGGGAAATTACCTTTACCTCCTATGTTAATGTTTGACAGAATTATAAATATTTATGAAGAAGGTGGAGAATATAACAAAGGTTATATAGAAGCGGAATTAGATATAAATCCAAAACTTTGGTTTTTTGATTGTCATTTCGTAGCTGACCCTGTAATGCCTGGTTGTTTGGGATTAGATGCACTTTGGCAATTAATCGGTTTCTATTTGATATGGGTTGGTCATAAAGGCAAAGGAAGAGCTTTGGGAGTTGAAGAAGTGAGATTTAGTGGACAAGTACTACCAAATGCTCAAAAAGTAGTTTATAGAATTGATATTAAAAGAGTAATTAACAGAGGATTAGTTTTTATAATTGGTGACGGTAAAGTGATTTGTGATGGTTTAGAAATTTATAAGGCTAATAATTTAAAAGTTGGATTATTTCAAGATTAATTAACAACTAAGTTTGTTGATAGAATTATTAAAACTAAAAAAGAAAAGATTACTCTTTTCTTTTTTAGTTTTATATAATTAAATATTGGTTTTGTGTAAATTTTTACTTAAAATTTATTTAGATTTTAAAGTTTCAGAGATATTCATAGTGCTCTTAATAATTGCAATTTCATCTCTAAGTTCGGTTGCCCTTTCGAAATCTAATTCTTTTGCAGCTTTCTTCATTTCATCAAAAAGTGTTTGCAAGAAGTCATCTTTTTGGTCTTTTGACATATATTTATAAACAGGTTCTTTAATATGGGTTAGGGCATATTCTTCAGCCATTCTTTCTTTTCTTTCAGCGTTTCTTACGGATACATCAGCAATTGAAGTTGTATTCATAATTTCTTCAATGGTTTTGAAGACAGTAACAGGATTTATATTATGTTCTTTATTATATTCAATTTGAATTTCTCTTCTTCTTTGTGTCTCATCAATTAAGTTTTTCATAGATTTAGTAATTCTATCAGCATAGAGAATAACTAATCCATTCACATTTCTTGCAGTACGTCCAGCAATTTGTAATAATGACTTATCACTTCTTAGGAAACCTTCTTTGTCAGCATCTAAAATTGCGACAAGTGAAACTTCTGGCATATCTAATCCTTCTCGTAATAAATTAACTCCGACTAGGACGTCAAATTCACCTAGTCTGAACTTTCTAATTATTTCCACCCTATCCAAAGTTAATACATCGGAGTGAATGTATGCAGTTTTGATATTAAGATTAGTTAGATAATCAGTTAAATCTTCCGCCATTCTTTTTGTAAGTGTAGTAATTAATACCCTTTCTTTTTTTTCACTTCTTAATCGAATTTCGTATAATAAATCATCAATTTGTGTTTTAATTGGTCTTACTTCAACTGTTGGGTCTAATAAGCCGGTTGGTCTAATGATTTGTTCAACAACGACTCCTTCGCATTTTTCTAATTCATAATCACCAGGTGTAGCACTCACAAAAACGACCTGTCCCATTAAATTTTCAATTTCTTCAAATTTAAGTGGTCTATTTTCGATTGCAGAAGGTAACCTGAACCCATGTTCAATTAATGTAGTTTTTCTTACTCTATCTCCATTATACATTGCTCTGAGTTGAGGTATTGTTATATGACTTTCATCTATAACTAAGAGATAATCTTCAGGGAAATAATCAAAAATACAATGTGGTCTATCGCCAAAAGTTCTGCCACTAAGGTGCATTGAATAATTTTCAATACCAGAACAATAACCAACTTCTCTCATCATTTCTAAGTCATAAAGAGTTCTGCTTTCTAATCTTGCTGCTTCGTCAAATTTGCCAGTTTCTCTCAAAAAACTTGTTCTTTCTATCATCTCATCTTTTATCTTAACCATTGCTGTTGAAAGCTGATTTTCGGTTGTAACAAATAATTTTGCAGGATAAATTACAGTAGCGTCCATTCTTGCATTTACACTACCAGAAAAAACATCAATATAAGAAATAGCCTCAATTTCATCTCCAAACATCACGATTCTTATACCTTCTTTGTACTCTGAAGCTGGGATTAAATCAATTACATCTCCCCTAACTCTGAATGTACCTCTTTTGAATTCAAAATCGTCTCTTGTATAATACAAATCAACGAACTTACTTATTAACTCTTTTCTAGCAATTGTCATACCCACTCGAAGTGGTAATAACATAGTTTTAAAGTCTTCTTTTTGTCCAATTGAATAAATACAACTGACAGATGCTATAATTATTACATCTCTTCTATCTTCCACCAACGATGAAGTAGCTTTTAATCTTAATCTATCTATTTCATCATTAATAGAAAAGTCCTTTTCTATATACATATCTGATTTAGGTATGTAAGCTTCGGGCTGATAATAATCGTAATATGAAATAAAATATTCTACTGCATTATTTGGGAAAAATGTTTTAAATTCCCCATAAAGTTGAGCAGCCAAAGTTTTATTAGGTGAAATAATCAAAGCAGGTCTTTGAGTTTCTTTAATAAGATTAGAAATTGTAAAAGTCTTACCAGAGCCTGTAACTCCTAACAAAGTCTGAAATTTATTGTGATTATCCAATCCAGCTATTAATTCTTCGATTGCCTTTGGTTGGTCGCCTGCAGGTTGATAACTGGATACCAAATTAAAAACTTCATTCATATTTTTTTCTTTGTTTATTTTGCTTGTTTAGTTTTACTTTTCGATTATAAATTTAAATTTTTGACATCATTTATCTAAAAACAGTATTGAAGAATCACCGTAACTTAAAAATCTATAATCATTATTCAATGCTTCATTATAATAACTTTTCCATAAATCTTTACCAATGAATGCAGAAACCAATAATATAAGAGTACTTTTCGGAGTGTGAAAATTAGTTATAAGCACATTTACGATTTTAAATTTATAACTTGGGATAATTAATAATTGAGTTGCTCCATTGATATTATCTAAATTATTGTTTTCTAATTCATCAATTATTTTTTGCAAAGCTTCAATTACAGAAATTTGTTTATCAATTACTTTTAATTTTTCATCAATTAAATATGGCTCCCATTGTCCAAGCAACTTAAAATCATAATTATGTAAATTAATTTTATATCCTAATATTAGCTTTGCCCCTACCCAATAAAGAGTTTCTAATGTTCTAATCGAAGTAGTGCCAACTGCAATAATATCATTTTTTTGATTAATATTGTCTATTAACTTGGAAATTAACTCTTTACTTACATTTATTTTTTCGGTGTGCATCAAATGAGCACCGATCGAGTCATCTTTGATTGGATTAAAAGTACCAGCACCAACGTGCAGAATAACTGACTCTACCTTTATATTTTTTTCATTTTTTAATTTCTGGATTATGTCTTCATTAAAATGTAATCCAGCAGTAGGAGCAGCAACCGATCCTTCGTATTTTGCATAAACTGTTTGGTAACTAATTTTATCATCATCAGTTACTTCTCTATTCATATAAGGTGGAAGTGGTATTTTGCCCATTTTCTCTAAGATGTCACCAAAAGTGATAGTATTAATTGTATCGTCAATATTTTTTATTGAGATTTCGATAACACCTTCGTTTTGATTTTTTTCTAATACTGTGAAACTAATCTTTTTATTTTCATAGATTGTATCTATTACTAAACCAACATTTATTTTTTTTCCACCAATTATAACTTTCCACTTAAGAAGAGACGTTTCTTTTAGTGCTATTTGTGGGTCATTTGAAGGATAAATACAATCTAAAAGTAAAAATTCAATTCTTCCACCAGAAGGTTTAGTTAGTAATATTCGTGCTTGAATAACTTTAGAATTATTATTAATTAATAAAGAATTATCATTTAATAAGTTGGGCAGGTCATAAAATCTATGATGAGAAATATTTTTTCTAACATTTTCTACTTTTATGAGTTTACTTTCGTGTCGATTTTTTAGTGGAAATTGAGCGATTTTTTCTTTATTTAATTCATAATCAAATTCTTCTAAATTTATATTATCAACTAAATCTGTTATTATATTTAAATCATCTTGGTTTGAATTTAACAAAGTCATATTTTTTCGTAAAGGATGAGTAATTATTAATTTATATTATTAAATTTATTCTCTTATTTACGAATAAAACCTTTTCCTGTTATATCAGACTCAACTATTTTTGGATTATTTAATAATATTATTTTAGCGTTACCCAAAATTTCAGCTTTTAGTTTCTCTTCAACTTTTAAAATCACATTAGAATTTCCAGCAATTTTAATTTCAGAATTAATAATATTTAATTCGTTAAAATTAATATTCTCATTTCCAACTATATCCATCTTCAAGTTTAGCACTTTTCCTTTTAAAATAAAGCAAGAATTGCCGTTTGAATAAATATCGAATTTATTAGAAACAATATTAAAATTAATGTATGAATTACCTTCAATAAAACACTTCATCGAATCTAAATTAAAGGTTTCATTGGAATATACTTTTGAATTACCAGTTACTTTTAATTTGTTTATTCTATCAGTGTAAATTATTAGTTTGAGCTTTTGTTTATTATTTTGTTTATCGTTTTCTTTGATAATATTATCTATTTTATTTTGAGCTAATTTTGAATTATCTAATTTTGATTTAGCTAATTTTGATTTATTTAGTTTTAAATTGTCTTTATTGGAGCAATCATCAAATTTATATGAGTTGATATGTTTATTTTCGATTTTATTATTAAGCTCATTAATTATTAAATCTCCATTTTTTAGATTAATTATTGGTCTTATTTGTGAAAAGGAATGTTCGATAATATTATCTACGACAACATATTGTGAATCGCACTTTACAAACTCAATCTCAAAATTCCCATTAATTATCACATTTTCAAACTTATCTTCAAAATTATAAACTATTTCTATGTAATTTGCATTCTTCAAGTTTGTATTATCATTTAATATGATTTTATCACAAGAAATAATATAAATTGAAAAAATCATGGTAAAACTCGTCAAAAAGAAATTATAGTATTTTTCATTTGAAAAGTCGTTGTAAGTATTTATTTTGATTTTATTTTTATTGATTTTGTTTTTAATATTCATTTATCACAATAGTTAATTTTATGGCAATACGCTATTTGTATAACTTTGTTTCGCTTATAGAGTAATATGTTAAATTTCTAAATCAATATATTATATTTAAAATATCAATTATTTTGGCAATCTCTAAATTAAAATTATGCAAATCTTAAAACAGAATTTGTTAGTGCAATACAAGTCAATTAATATTTCATCTTTAATAATAGCATTTTTTTTATTAAATCTAAATCATTTAAATCTTATTTCTCAAGAGTTAGAGTTAGATTTAGATTCTATAAGAGATAAGACAGAATTATTTTTGTTAAACCAGAATAGTGTGGATTCTATAGATGCAGAAATAGAAAATTTGATACAATATAGTCAAAATATGGAAAATCAAGTTGATATTCTGTTCAATTTGGCAAAAAGTTATCAGAATAATAATATTCAGAAATCTACAATTATTCTTAATAAGTCATTGATGTTTATCAACAAGATTGAAGATGAAAATCAGAAGTATTTATATTTATTAAAATTAGCTGAAAATCAATTAGATATAAATAATTTTAAAAAATCATTAGAAATTTTAAATAAAATTAAATATGATATTAATAAAAATAAGAATAAAATTGCTTTAAACTCAAATATCAATAATAAACTTTATAAATATTATGGTATATTGTGTCTAAAGACGAATAATTTAATTGAAGCAGAGGAATTTTTTAATTTATCAATTAATAATACCATTAAAAATAAAGATTCTTTATTAATTACAGATCATTTGAATTATTTAGGACAAATTTACAAAATTCAGAAAAAATACAAAAATGCTTTGGATATGTTTGATATTTCAATTCAGTTATTAAATAGGAACTCTGAATTTGAAAAAATTGGTGATAATTATTTATCAAAAGCAGAAACTTATTTTGAATTAAAAGACATAATAAAAAGTATAGCTAATTATAATATTGCAAAAGACTATTATTTAAAAACTGAAAACAAAAATAAACAAGCTGATATTTTTATAAATATTGGATTTGTTTTATTCAAATTTGCTGATTATTACAAATCAATTGCACACCTAAAAAAAGGTATAAGTATTGCTGAAGAGATAAAAAATCTGACAATCAAAAAAACTGGGTTAAATTATCTTCATATAGTTTACTTCAAAACAGGTGATTTTAGAAAAGCTTATGAAGCTTTAGAAGAATATAATAAAATTAATGAGGACATCTCTATCAATAATTTTAATAAAACTATATCAGAGATGCAAATAAAATTGAACTTGGATAAAAATAATAATATCCAAAAAAATAAAGATGAATTTAATATCACATTATATATTCTAGTTGGATTTATATTAGTATTAATTGGTATGTTATTGTTTGTTACTTTTAGTTACTTGAAACTTAAAAAGAATATACGAAAATAGAATAATGATGTAATTAATGTAATCAATAGAAGTAATTAAAGTAATTTATATAGTTAAATGGTCAAGACAATAATATTTTCTTTTGGATATGATGGAAGTGGTTTTAATGGTTGGCAAAGTCAACCAAATAAAAGGACTATTCAAGGTGAATTTGATAAAGCATTCCAAAAAATTTTTAAATTTAAACCTAAATCTATTATTTCTGGTAGAACAGATACTGGTGTACACGCCAAAAACCAATTGGTCTCAATAAATATAAATGAAATTGAGAATACATATTTAAAAGTGCCTAAAGAAAAACTCGCAAAAATATTTAATGATTTTCTACCTGAAGATATATTTATAATTAATTCAAACTATTTGGATTTTGAATTTAATGCAAGATTTGATGCAATTGCAAGAGAATATAGTTATATCTGTTCAAATCAAAATAATACATTTACTCGCAATTATGAATTTCAAATGAAAAACAACAAGCATAATAAATTTATTAAATATAATAAAAATATTGATATAGATTTATTAAATCAAGCTTCAAAAATATTGATTGGTAAACATGATTTCACTACTTTTTCGAAAGTGAATTTAGATGTAGCAAATTATATTTGTGATGTCGAGTTTGCTTATTGGAAGAACTTAGATGAAAATCGAATAGAATTTAGAGTTAAGGCAAATCGTTTTGTTTATAGTATGGTTAGAAATCTTGTTGCAAATTTATTGATGTTATCAGCAAATAATAGAGATTTAGATATTGCTGAATTTGAGAAGAATTTTAAATCAATGAATAGAAATTTCAGTTTTGGATTAGCTCCTGCAAATGGACTATACTTTGAAAAAGTTTATTACGAAGATGATTTGATTTTGTTTTGATTATACTTTTATGTTACTTTTTAAATTTTAAATTATAATCAGTTAAAAGTTATTTAAAATAATTTATTTATTTTTATTTATTTTCTTTTTGGATTTTTATATAATTTATTGTGTATTTTTGCTTGAAATCTTGTTGTTGCTATCATAGATTTTAAAAGATGTTTCATAGGGCGAGATTTGACACGCTTTCTCCATAGAACATAACTACTGTTTTTTAAATTCTTTTTCATTATCTGAATTACTTCATTTTCTTTTAACCCGAATTGAATTTCTATGGCTTCAAATGGAGTTCTATCTTCCCACGCCATTTCAATTATTCTATTAACCTCATTATTAGAGATTTCGTATTCATTTTTGTGTTTACTTAATTTATAGAATTCTGACTGCATATTATCCATTATAGAATTATTTTTTGAGTTTTAATTTATATTATTTAAACAAGTAAAAATTATTTGACAACTTTTGTGTCGGAATTGGCTTTTTTCTTGTAATGCCCTCCAATACTGGATTGTAGGGTTTTGTTATTTGTGCTTATTTGCTGTTTTTATTGTTTTTCTGATTTTTATTTGCACAATTTTGACACAATTATTTTAAAGATATTTGTGTAAATTTGATTCGTCTATGTTGGCGTAATATTTCATTACTGTATTGATATTATCCCTACTTAATTTTGATATTATGTAAACACTTAATCCAGAATTTGCCCATTCGGAGATGCGTGTTGCCCTGAAATAATGAAAGGACATATCTTTAGCAGTATAACTATTTTTCACTATATTTAACTCTTCTAAAATGCTTTTGTTCAATCTTAAAAATGTTCTGTAAGATTCCTTGTATATTTTACCCTGTCTTTTATTGTGGTAATAATATTCAAAATTTTGTTTTATTTCTTCATTCATCGGAAAGTATTCATTTTTTGTTTTAACCTTATTTGTCAATATAATATTTTCTAAATAATTATTTTGATAAACTTGCTCCCAAGTTATATTTATCATTTCTCTGATACGAAATGCTGTCAGATATAAATTTCGTATAAATGGATACATCTCTGGATAATTAGTTTGATAATATTCAAATATCTTTCTAAGCTCTTCTTTGCTATAAATGATAATAGGTCTTTTGACATATTTGATATTTATATTATTAAATGGATTTTTTTCAACGTGTTCTTTCTTAATAAACCAATTATAGATTGATCTTAGTGCAACTAAATGATAATTTTTTGTTATACTTGATAATTCGGAAGTGTATATTTTGTTCAGACAATAATTAAAATGTTCCTTAGTTTCGGATAAATAATATTGTTTGACAAAATATATTTTAGTGGTGCTGACTTTAATAGAATATGATTCTTTGGTTACTATATTTGATAATTCATTTAGGTATTCAATATATAAATCATTTATCAATATTTTCTTTTCTACTCTAAATACAAGGGGATTCTCTTCTTGTCTGATGATTTCGGAAGCTATTTGTTTGTTCGCTACAGAATATGACAAAGAAAGGGACTTACGCTCTGTCCCTCTCCTATACCATATTATTTTATTTTTACCTCTGGTGTAAAACTTACCCTTACAACCGACTGATACCCAAGTACTAATCATTTTTTATTTTTATTTACATACTTTATATGTGGACAATATATCTATATAATTATATTCTTTATCAAAATATTTATTTGTAACTTCTGTAACTTTTTTTCTATCATTTTCCAATTCTTTATCTGTTGCTTTAAATTCTAAGTCAAATTTTTCTAAAACTAATTTTGGATAATTACCATAATCTTTGGTAAAATAATACATACAAAAATAATATATTTCATATTCTACATCATCTAATAATACTATTTTTTTAAAATTATATTGTGTAACAAATGGACTATATTGGTTAATTTGGTATTTATAATAACCAGGCTGATAAAAGCCAGAATGTTGTACTCTTTTTGTTATAAATTCTCCATCACAATTAATTTCTATGATTTTATCTGTTTTAGTACGTATTCTAAATTTTATATTTGTTAAGGGATTTCTTTCTGTATTAAGTAAAATTTCATTTAGAAATATATTACTTTCAAGATAAGAATGATCCTTAACTTCTAAATATAATCCTGAATTTAAGGCAGACATATATGGAAAAATACCTGCTGTAAATTCTTCATATTCTAAACAAGGTTCTTCTAATTTAATAATTCGTTCATCTGTATTTACTGGACAATCTTCGCCACAGCCATAAAAGAAAAAGAAAGAGAATACTATTATTGTTAGTATTTTAGACATAATTACTCCACATTAATCATTTATAAATTTTTTTGACAACATATCTTCGAGATATTTTAGTTTCTCATCTATAATACGTTTTTCTATTGATAATATTAGTTTTAATATTACTTGTAATCCAATATAATTTACTCCATCTAAATTTATTTTTGGGTCTTTTTCTTTTATTTGTTGAACTATTACATTTTTTTTGTCAGATTCATTATTGGTGTAAGTAATTATCTCTTCATTTACATTATTGATTGATTGATGGTAATTATCATTGAACATATCTCCACTTTCAGACAACAGCCAATTTAAATTTACATTGTATTTTTCATTAATTAATACTAATTGCTCATAGGTTAATTTGCCTTTGTCAGATAATACCCTACTCAAATGACCTTGACTAATATGCACATTTTTACTAAATTCTAATTTGTTTATTTTTAGAATATTAAGCAATATTTCAATTTTCTTCATTATTATTGACTTTTTGTATATTATTTTGATTTATTTTT
>JBDNHS010000330.1:0-10571 GCA_041688685.1 Kapaibacterium sp. (SeqCode) | reverse complement strand
TTGTAGAAGTTATTAGATTGCATCTTGTTAGGAAAGGTCAGGGTTTTGTTAGTGGGGCTAATGTATTCTTTCATCGAGCATTTTTAGGGAGCTCTTTACCAAGCTGAATGATGATTTTTTACCCGTCATGTTCTATTTTTATGAAGCAGGCAGTGATCTTAAAGAGGACTTTTATTTTTCATGTTCTTGATTCGATATTTACTTTAATACTGAGCTTGAATCTTTGTCGGTGTTTTATAGGTTGAAACTGACTTTTCTCTTCGCGGTGTAAATTGTTTCTTTACTAAGACTTAATAATAGCTTACTTTTTTGGATTGAAACTTTAATGACAGAATATACTCTTGTGATCGCCGAGATGAATCTTGTGAAAATTATACATGTTTAGCTGACGCACAAATGATGCGAATCGATTATGCCTGTAGTATCGTGGAAGAACTGTTTCTTACAGTTTTTTTTGATTCAGAATTTTTATACCTTTGAGTTAAGTATCCCAAGTGATAGCTTTGCAATGCTATTTCGACTAAAATAATAAGATTTATACTTTAAGGATATTATAAAGCTTGCTAATGAAAGATGCTACTTTTTACTAGTTCTTCATTTTAAATAACGTCTCTATATTTGTATAAAGTTTATTTTGATCTATTGGTTTGTATAATATGTTATTAGTTTTAAAACTCTTTATTAAATTAGTAGTTTCTAAAGTCAAGTCAGCAGTTATTATAATTAATTTATTATAGTTAATTGATTTAAGAGGGTAGTTATTTACAAATTGACTTTCGAAATCTATAAGAAAGTTTTGGAATAGTGTGTCCACTTTGGTTTCTTTAAGATGGCAATCAAGTAAAATTATATCAAATTCTTTATTTCTATATTCCAATGCTTCCGAATAACTATACGCAGAAGTAACTATTCCACCTATACTTAATAATAACTCTTTGTAATATTCTTGATTTATCTCACTATCTTCAATAATCAATATTTTTTTCTTATCAATTATTGAAATATCAATATCAGTATTTATGTTTTCTGAACTTTTTAGTTTGTTGATATCATCTTCTACTGAGATTTTTACGGGAATTTGAATCTGAAAGAATGTCCCAACTCCTAATTCTGATGAAAAATCAATATATCCGCCAAAAATATCCACTAATTCTTTGGTAATCGAAAGTCCCAATCCACTTCCAGAAAACTTTCGAGTATATGTGTTTTCAATCTGTGCAAATGCATCAAAAATTAATGATTTTTTTTCTGCTTCAATACCAATCCCAGTATCATCAATTTCAAATTTTAGAAATTTGTCATTATGCATAGATACTTGATTTGGGTCAATATCAACAATGAGGGTGATACTCCCTGTTTCAGTAAATTTTAGGGAATTAGAAAGTATATTATATAAAATTTGGGTAATACGTGTTTTGTCACTAAAAATATATTGCGGTACTTCGTTAGTTATTATAAGATTAAAAGATATATCTTTTGATGTTGCCAGGGCTAAAAAATTATCTGATATATTATAGAGTAATTTAATTAAATCAAAGTCTTCAAATATTAGTTGAAATTTCTTAGTCTCAAGGCGTGAATAGTCTATTATATCATTAATAATTCTCAATAAACCTTCACCAGAGTTTTTGATTATTTTGACATATTTATTTATTTGCTCTAATTTATTATTATAATCTTCCAAGCTTGTTGTTTTTTTGAGATCTTTTTTAAGTATAATATCACTAATTCCAATTATTCCATTGAGTGGCGTTCTTAGTTCGTGACTTACCTTTGCCATAAATAAATCTTTGGCTTTATTTGCCTCTACGGCTTTTTCTTTTTCGTATAATAATTCAGAAGTTCTTTCTAATACTTTTTCTTCTAATTGATAATAATTTTGAATTAAGTTGTTTTCACTAAGTTTTTTTTCTGTGATATCATCTAAAACAAATACTAAATTAGTATTATTATTTGCATCTGTAATTTTATTGAATGTAGTGGAAGTCCAAGAAGTATTTCCATTTTCTAATTTCAAAATTAATTCTAATTTGTTTTGTCCTAAAGCAATTTTGTCAATTACTTTACCAATTACACTTGTTTTAGATTTAAATATTTCATCTATTTCTAATTTAGTAAGTTCATCTCTATTATATTTAGTAAAGGTGTAAAATTTATCATTTGCGTACACAACATTACCTTTGAGATTCGCTATAATTACAATTGCAGAGGTAAATTTGAGAGCAAGTGATAATGTTTGAATAAAGTCATGTTGTCTCTGAAAAATATTTTTAAAATATATTTGTTCCAATACCTTGCTAATTGTATTTTCGATAGCTTTTGCATTTAAGGGTTTTACCAAATAATTTGTTATTCCTAAATCTATAGCTTTGAGAATTACATTTTTATCGTCAATTGCTGTTTGAATTATAATGGGCGTTTCACTATCTTCTAATCTTATTTTAGCAGCAAGTTGTAAGCCGTCCATAAATGGCATCGAAATATCTGTAATGACAAGTTCTGGTTTATATCTCAAATATAAAAGATATCCACTTTCGCCATCTGCGGCTGTAAATATTTCGTTTGTGAACTTTTGAACACATTTTTTTATGAAAAACAAGTTAAATTCATCATCATCTATTATCAAAATAGAGCTTTTGTATTCGTTTATCTCATTTATATGTTCATTTATGTAATCTGTCATTCAATTTAAAGTTAAGTTATATTATTTTAAGAGAGTGTTATTAAAAACAAATAAAAATCATTTTCGTTTGTAGTTTCTATATTTAATTAATTATTGTTTTATGTAATTAATAATTTTAACAAACAGATATAATTTAAAAAAAGTAAGTAAATGGAAAAATTTTCAGAAATAGAAATAAGAAAAGCAATATCAAATGTATTTGATAATGATTTAGGTATGTCATTAGACGAATTAAATGCAATTGAATTTGTAAAAATTACCGATGATAAAATTATCATCACTTTAAGGCTTACTCAACCTATTTATCAAATTGCTCAAAATATCAATGAACAGTGCATAAAAGAACTACGTAAATTGTCTTCTACAGCAATATTTGAGATTTTGATCAAGGAAAATATAGTTGATATAAGCAAAAGAACCGTTCTTCCTAATGTAAAAAACATTATTGCAGTTGCATCTGGCAAAGGCGGAGTAGGGAAGTCTTCTGTGGCAGCAAACTTAGCTTTGGCATTAAGTAAATTAGGTGCAAAAGTGGGTATTTTAGATGGAGACGTTTATGGACCAAGTCAACCAACGATGTTTGGATTAGCTAACGCAAAATTAGAAGCAATGCAATCCGAAGACGGCAGTGTAAAAGCGAGACCAACAAAGAAATTCGGTATTGATGTCGCTTCGATGGGATTTATTATGACACAAGACCAAGCCGCGATTGTTAGAGGTCCGATGCTTGCCGGTTATTTCTCTATGTTATTTGAGCAAATTGGTTGGGGATACTTAGACTTCTTGATTTTTGATTTACCACCAGGAACTGGTGATATTCAATTGACATTAGTCCAAAAAATCCCACTTACTGGTACTGTTATAGTTACTACACCTCAAGAAATATCATTAGCAGATGTTAGGAGAAGTATCTCAATGTTTGAAAAAGTAAAAGTAGATATTTTGGGTGTTGTAGAGAATATGAGTTATTTTACTCCACCAGACGCTTTAGATAAAAAGTACTACATATTTGGTCAAGGTGGCGGTGAAAAAATATCTAAAGAGTTTAATGTAGAGTTTTTTGGTGAAATTCCACTTGATATGAATATGAGAGAATATAATGATAGTGGTATGCCAATTGTCGAAAGGGATTTTGAACATCCACAATCTCAAATTATTGTGGAAATTGCCAAAAAAGTAATGATAAAAACTCGTAAAGTGAATTATCAAAATGAAAATAACTCAGAATTAGAAATAAGTATTTAAATTGACAGAAACAAACGAAATAAAATCAATTGGTACTATCAAAGCAAATATATTATTGGCTTTAGAAAAAGTACGCCCTCATTTGTTAGAAGATGGGGGCGATATCGAATTTGTTGATTATGAAGAGAATAACAGAGTTGCTGTATTGAGATTTATTGGTAATTGTATTGATTGTCCTTTGTCAATGATGACTTTAAGAGGGGGCATAGAAAGGTATATTTTGTATTATGAGCCAACTGTTAGAAGAGTTGAAGTTGTGAAATAATGAACAAAAAAGCACTTCATTAAAATTATTTCTAATTATTAAAAATATTTCTTGCATAGAATTAAAAATCTCCTTATATTTGTGGACTTTCTTTTTAAGATTTGATTAAAACATTATTCAAATCGAAAAAACAAGGGCGATTAGCTCAGCTGGTTCAGAGCATCTGCCTTACAAGCAGAGGGTCGGGAGTTCGAATCTCTCATCGCCCACAAACCCACAGCAAGATTTATTCTTGCTTTTTTTTTCTAAAATTTTGATTTCGTACTTTTATTTATTAATTTATTGAGTTTTACTCGTATAACTTTTCTGATAAAATTTTCTGTAAATATTTTTCTGATAAATATTTCTTGCAGGAGTGGCGGAATTGGTAGACGCGCTGGACTCAAAATCCAGTGGATGCAAATCCGTGGGGGTTCGATTCCCCCCTTCTGTACTTCTGAATAAAAAAGCCTTGTAGCAATACAAGGTTTTTTTAGTTTTAAGTGTAATGGTCGCCCCAAAACCAATCTAATATAAATTTATTTACATTAAAAAATCTAAATTAAAGTTGATAAATATATTATCACCATTTAATTTGAACTTATTTTGTACTGTTTCTCAAATTTGTATATTCATAGTTGAACTAATAAATATTAAGATTAGTGTTAACAATGATTTCATTTTCGTCTTTTTCTCTAATAAAAAAAGAAAATATACTAAAAATAAAAAAAGTTTCTTTAAGCTCAGTAAAGTACAAGTATAAAAGAATAAAAATGTCGAAAATTTAATAAAATCTGCAAAAATAATCTGAGATGGTACGTTAGGCAAGGATTTGCGTAAAGTAGAAAAATGAAGGATATTGATGCAGAGATGTTACTTGCAAGGTCTCTACAAATAAAAACAAAAGCAATCAACTAACCACCAATTACCTCAAACAACATAAAATAATTATAATTTTAGATTTATTTTATTTGTTTCTATATTTATTACTTGATTTTATTCAATTAAATCTTGCTTTGTTGAGAAATATTAACAAATATTTCAATTATTCTTAACATATACAAGAATGGTAAAAATTATTTTTATATATTGTATTTAATGAGTTTGAAAATATAAATTATATTATATTTAACACTAGAAGTAATTATATTAATATAAAATGAGGTAAAAATGGCAAGTGAAATATTAAAACTACATCATATAACTCCCGAACCCCGAAAAATCGAAAAAATTGCAGAAAAAATAAAAGATGGGTCGGTTATGTTATATCCAACTGATACTGGTTTTGCACTCGGTTGTGCTCTTTCTAATAAAGCTGCAATAACTAAAATTAGACAATTAAGAAAAATTAAAGAAAATAAATCTCTCACTTTTCTGTGTGATTCCTTATCACATATCTCTGAATTTGCAAGAGTTAATAATAAAGCTTATAGATTTATCAAAAGTTTAATTCCAGGCACATTTACATTTATTTTGCCGGCTTCGAAAGAAGTTCCGAATTTTGCACAGGATTCCAAAAAAAATACAGCTGGTATTAGAGTACCAAACTATGAAATCACAAAGGCAATTATCAAAGCTGTTGGAATGCCTATTATTTCCATTAGTGCGAAAATAGATGACACGGACTCACACACTCACGAAGAAATCTTTGATTATTTTGCATCACAAATTGACTTAGCAATCGAACCAGAAGAATATACATTCTCTAACTTAGATTCTACAGTGATTGACCTTACTGTTGAAGAAGAATTTGTAATAATCAGAGAAGGTGCCGGATATGAAGAAGTTATGAAGTTTATGTAATTACAATCATATATTGTTTTTTGAAAGAGAGTAAATTTAATCATTCACTCTCTTTTTTTATTCAAATTAATTGAAATTATGTTATTTAAAACTTTTAATTAATTTAAATTAATTGTAACTTGTATATTATATCAAAACAAATTTTAAAAATTATAATTTTAATAAAACACTATGAATAAACTAATTGTAACAACAATAATTCTAATATTTACTTTAATCAGTTGTGGAAATACAGAAGAAATAATAAAAGATAAAACAATTTCTGACTTAGCAAAAACTGAGAATTCTGTTGGTTTTTATCTTTATACCAAAGAAAAAGTAAGAAAAATAGTAGTTATTAGAAATAAAGCCAATGATGCTAAACTACCTGATTCCAAAGAAAGTTATGATGATAATTTAGTTTCTAATTTTGCGAAATTAGACTACATTAAAGAAAATGATAAAAATACTGAAAATTATGTAGCTTATGATAGTAAAAACAATGGTTTTGTGATTATCAAAGAATTGAAATCAAACACTAAATATGCTATTGATATTTACTTGGTCGATGACAAAGGTGTAAATCTTTTGGAAACATTTGATGCCTCGACTGTAGCAGAAAAGCCAAAAGAAAGTGCTGACAATTTAGTATTTACTCACGTTACTGATAGCAATATTGGGATTGGTTGGAAAAATGGTAATGGAGAAAAAAGATTAGTATTAATGAGTAAAGATACAACTCCTGAGATGCCAATTAATGGAAGAGGTTACTTTGCACTTCCAGAATTTGGTAACAAAGCAAATCAAATACCTGGTACTAATACTTATGTTATTTATAATGGAAGTATGAAAAAAGATATGTTTTTGGATATTAAAATTCCAGAACCAGGGAAATACTTTTTCTATGTTGCTGAATATAATGGTGAAGGCGAAACCGCTAATTATAATCTTAATACAACTAAAACCAACCCTAGATATAAAGTAACTAAACTTCTACCTCCAGTGGCAAACAAAGTTACAGAGTTCTTGGAAGATACGTTTATTGTTTCGTGGAGTGCTGTAAATGATGCAGTATCTTATGAAGTAATGGTAGCTTTTGATAAGGACTTCAAAAATTTGGTAGACACTTACGAAGGTGCAAATGTAGGAAATTCAACTTTATTTGAAATATTTGCTGAAGATAAAACAAAAACTTACTATTATAAAGTAAGAGCAATTGGTGAAGAAAGTGTGAGTATTTATTCTGAACCCATTGAAGTAAAATTCAAAAAATAAACAACAAACCTGAAAAATAATTTGGTGCAACAAATTTGTGCATTAATCATAAAAAAAACACTCTTGCGAGTGTTTTTTTTTGTTTAATATAAATTAATTTGTAAATTGTTTCCATAATATTAATACACATAACTAAACAAATATTATGGAAGAATCTAAAATAGCACAAGATATAATGAATAATATACCAATATATGTAACTATTATATTTTTATTTACTTATCTACTCACGTTATTTTTCTTCTATTTGTCGACCAGCAAAGATATCAAACCTATTGCAATTATTATAATATGGTCAATATTTCAATCCATTCTTAGTTTAAATGGATTTTATAATGATTTATATTCTTTTCCACCTAGAATTATTTTGCTTGTATTACCTTCGTTAATATTTATATTGTTTCTATTTATTAAAAAGGAATCGTATTTAAATAAACTGAAAATAGATAAACTTCACCTTTTACATTCTATTAGAATACCTATTGAAATTGTACTTTATTGGTTATATATTTTTGGTGGTGTACCTATAGAAATGACATTTGAAGGTAGAAATTTCGATATTTTGGCTGGTCTCACAGCTCCAATTATTTATTATTTTGGCTTTTTAAGAACACATCAATTAAACAAAAAAGTGTTAATTGTTTGGAATATTCTTTCACTTTTACTTTTGTTCAATATAGTATTTAATGCGATTTTGGCTGCACCAAGTAATATCCAACTTTTTGCTTTTGACCAGCCAAATATAGCTGTTTTTTACTTTCCATTTTGTTTGTTACCTTCTATAATTGTACCTATGGTACTATTTTCACATTTAGTAAGTTTAAGGATTTTATTCAAAGAATCATAATCCACAGATATATTCAATAATATTAATTTAACCTTAGAGTTCAACTTACTGTAAAAACTCTCATATCAAAATCCTTTAATCTTTCTTTAACCATTCTTCGAGACAAGGAAGTCGGCCTGCAAGTCGTCTCTACAATTAAAAAAGGAAAATTTAAAGACAAAAAAAGGACAAGTCAAACGACCTGTCCTTGAAAAAGTAACTAACAATATAACATAATTTTTGTACTAAAAATCTTATACTAAAAATTTCACACTAATGCTTTGAATTTAGCAGTTGGTAAAGATTTCGGTCTTGTTATAGGCAGACTATAAGCTCTTGCCATAATGTTTTGAGCTGATATACCTAATACTCTCGAAACAGAGAATACAACAGTATAATAATCAAATTCTTTCAAACCATAATAATGGAATAATGCGCCAGAACTTGCATCTACATTGGGCCAAGGGTTGCTGATTTTAGATATTTGTTGTAATACTTTTGGTACCACATTGAATACTCTATCAACAGTCAAAAATACAGGGTCTGTTGGGCAATACTTTTGTCCAAATTCTAAGAAAGCACTAAATCTTGGGTCAGTTACTCTCAATACAGCGTGACCATAGCCAGGGATAACTTGACCTGAATTTAAAGTGTCCCAAGTGAATTTTTCGATTTCTTCTTCTGTTGGTGTACCACCGAATTTTTCCATAGTTTCCAAAACCCATTTTAGGCATTCTTGAACAGCTAAACCGTGCAAAGGACCAGCTAATCCATTCAATCCACCAGAAACAGTATAATATAAGTCAGATAATGCAGAGCTAATTGTCGAAGCAGTAAATGAACTCACATTTCCACCTTCGTGATCAGAAAGGCAAGTCAAATATAACTGCATCATTTTTGTAGCTTCGCCATTAGTATCTTCAAGACCTAACATTTTTACGTAATTTTGAGACCAATCCAATCCTTTTTGAGCTTCAATTCTTGGACCTTTGTTATATCTTTTTCTATAGATATAAGCAGCGACAGCGGGCACTCTTGCTATTAAATTTAAAGAATCTTCTAAGTAATATTTCCAATATTCAGTTTTTTTGATACCTTCATCATATTTCTGAGCAAAAACTGATTCTTTTTGCATAACCAAAATTGCAGTATTTAGCATAGCCATAGGGTGAGAATCCGCAGGCATAGCGTCAATTACATTCCAAACATATTCAGGCACTTCCATTCTGCTTTCTAAGTCGTTTTGTAAGTCTTTTAACTCTTCAGCAGTTGGCAATGAACCGGTAAGTAATAAGAAATAAATCTCTTCGGGTAATTTATCAGTCAATTCGCTAATCGGCAATCCTCTAATAATAAGACCTTTGTCAGCTGGTACCTCTGAGGTATCACAAACTAAGGCTTTTACACCTCTCATACCACCAAAAGCTTGACCTATTGTAACTTCACCAACGACTTTGTCGCCATTAGCTTTTACAAATTCTTTGATATCTTCTGCAATTGCAGGAATTATTGACTCTAATTTTGCACTTAATAGTGACATTATCTTTACCTTTTATTTAAAATTATTGAAATTAATAGCTTTTTTGTAAATTCTATTTTTAGAATTTCTTCAGAATTTCTTAGAAATTGTAACATTACAAAATAAAAAAATATTTTTTTAAGTTGAAATATTCTATAATCTAATAAACGCAATAGTAAATATTTATTATTCAATATTTTATAATTTTAATCAATTTTTAATTATATTTTTCTGTTATTAAGATTTACTACTGCATCGTGATGCAATCCATTCATATAAATTTCTGGTACAACAATATCGCACTCAACGTATCTAAGGTTTACGCCTGCTTCGTCGAACATATCTTTTGTTCTTTTATACGAATCAACCCATTTGCCATTAGTGTGTTTATCATAAAAATCTTGTCCGTTGGTATGTATAATAACATCACTAATACCAGTCTGAACAATTCCCCTTGCACAATCAGTACAAGGACACCAAGGTACATATAGTTTGCAACCTTTGAGCGTTGTGCCTCTTCTGGCTGCATTATATATAGCGTTCCTTTCGGCGTGTTCCAACCAAAAGTATTTTTCTCCACCCTCTCTTGAGAGTCTATTTTCTTCTTTATCAATTTCCACACCACGGGGAAGTGAATTATAGCCTGTAGAAACTAAAACATTGTCTGAGTCAACTATAACCGAACCCATGTGTGTATGACTATCCTTGCTTCTCATTCCTACCAAATAACACATTGTAATATATAGTTGGTCCCAATCTGGTCTTTTCATACTTTCGTTCATAGCACTCATAACTTATCCCGTATATGTACTTTTTTGAAATCTTTAAATTATCTAAATAATTGATAATTGAAAATAATTGAAAATAATTGAAAATAATCATTTTTTTAAATATCAATTTTTAATTACGTAACTTTAATAAATAATTAAATTTATAATAGTTCAAAAATAAAAATCAACAAATAATAATTTTAATAATTAATTATTTTATTTACGAA
>JBDNHS010000041.1:0-4498 GCA_041688685.1 Kapaibacterium sp. (SeqCode) | reverse complement strand
TTAATTTTAATTTCTTCAAAAGATTTAGCAAATCTAATAGAATTATATAAATTTAAAGTATTTTCTTTGGAGTGTAATACGTCAATTAATTCTAATTTATCACCTAAATTATTATAGTTTTTGTTTACACCAATTAAAGATTTGTATCCTTTATTGAAAGTGTTGACAATTTTTTGATTTTCTTTATAAATAATTTCATCAATATATTCACATTTGTTTTCTAAGTTAGAAATGTCAGAAAATAAATTTAAGTTATCTAATGTTTTATTGTTAAATTCATTTGTTATATAATCCAAATAATATGAGCCATTTGTAATGTCTTCAAATCGTTCTACTTTACTTTCTTCAAATAATATATTAACCAAATTCTCAAAAATTAATTCGGAATTTAAATCATTACTTAAATCAAAATCAAAGGATTGACTTTCTAAAATATCACTGCCACCAATGACTGCTGCTAAAGACTCAATTGTAATTCTAATTAAATTGTTATTATAATCTAAAATTGACTTATTGTTTTCGCAAGAAGTAGTTTTAATAAATAAATATGGAATAGATAATATTGTATTTTTATTTATTTGACTTATAACAAAATGATACAATGTTCTAAGAGATTTCAATGAAGCTATTTCACAAAAAAAGTCAGTATTAATTGTCTTTTCAATAGTTATTGATTTGATATTGTTTAAGATATTCTTATTATCAATTTGCTCAAAAAAGTCAGAAATTAGAAATAAAATCGTTGAATTTTCTAGTAAAGAGTTATTTGTTAATTCTTTAACATATTTTGCACTAAAAGTTAAATTTACATCAGAATAATTATTAATTTCTTCATTTAAAAATTTAAAATCAAATTTGTTTTCTTTCAAATCATCATAATCTAGCTTAATATCTACAGAATTATAATTTGAATTATAATCATTTTTAATATCAGAAAGACTAAGATTATTTATATTTTCCGTATCAAGAAATGTATAATAACCTTTAGTCGTAATATTTGATGAATTTTGTTTGCTTAAATAACTATAAACATCAATATTTTGATTATTATCTTTAATTTTTAGACTTTTAATTATTTCATTTTCCCATTCTTTTATATCTTGAATTGGAAAATCTTTTTCACTTATTATTTGTAAATTATTCAAGTTGATTTGCTTATTTGTATTGGTTTAACTAATTTTGATTTAATATATATTAAATTGTTTTTACAATTTCCATTTAATATTACAACCAATAGAAGGAATTTGTTCCGAATTCAAAGTTTGGTTAATAGCATTTATGATATCATCACCAGTTACTATAATCCCATTATTTGGTCTGGATTCATCAAATTGTCCTCTATAAACTAATTCTCTGTTTTTATCAAAAACATAAAAATCAGGCGTGCATTGAGCATCGTATAATTTTGCAATTTCTTGACTTTCATCTAATAAATAAGGAAATTCAAAGTTAAATTCATTTGATTGTTTTTTCATAAATTCTTCAGAGTCATCAGCGTATCTTTTAATATCATTTGAATTTATAGCTATTATTTGTACTTCCTTGCTCTTATAAATTTGGCTTAATTCACCTAATTTAACATTAATATGTTTTACAAAAGGGCAGTGTACACAAATAAACATCAAAACAATTACTTTATTTTCAATACTATTTGTGTTATATTTTTGATTTGTAATAACATTTTCTAGTTCAAAGTCTGAAAATTTAGTACCTAATTTTATCATTGAAGATTGGATTAAAGCCATAATTATTGAATTATTATGTATGTGAATAATTTAAGTTAGTCTAAGAAAAAATTTGATTGTTATAAAAACGTTAATATGTGAAAATTAAGGAAAAAATGTTGTCTTCAAAATTTATTATCTTTTTCGCTGTTGTAACTGTTTTATCTTTTTTAATAGATTTTTATGTTATTTATAATTATAAAAATATATTTACAAACAACAAAAACAAAAGCATATTTTACAAAACAGCGTTAATTATATCTATACTATTGAGTATTATTTCTTTTGTTAATAGCATTGATAGAATGTTCTATCATAATATAATTAAAGATATTTCTAATTTACTATTAATGATTACAACAATCTGGTTTTTTCCAAAATTATTTTTCTTGCCCATACTTTTTTTAAAAGATGTAATCAAACTAATACTCAATTTAATAAAATTTCTATTTAAAATTGATAAAAATAATTCAATTACAAAAAATAACCAAATTAATCGTGATAATAATCAATTAGATTTCGAATCAGATTCTGTAAAAAACTCTGATTTAGAATTAAATAAAGAAAATAATAAAATAACTAAGAGAGAATTTTTAAGGGATTTAACAATTGGGATTTCTTCTTTGCCATTTATTGTTGTAGGTTACGGAGTATTTGTAACAACGAAAGAATTTCAAATTATTAAACAAACTTTACACTTGAAAAATTTACCCACATCATTTGAAAATTTCAAGATATTACAAATTTCAGATTTACATTCTGGTTCATTAAGTAGTAACAAATTATTCTTAGATACATTTTTAGCCATTAAGAAATATAAACCAGACTTGATTTTAGTTACTGGTGATTTTGTAAATTCAAATCCAGAGGAGTTAAAACCTTATATAGAAGATTTACAAAAATATGATGCTAAACATGGAGTTTATGGTTGTTTGGGAAATCACGATCATTATATGAATTATGATAAGCATCAACAACTATTGAAGTACATTGAGATGTCTGGAGTTAAATTATTAAATAATCAAACTACAAAAATATATAATGGTTATGAATATATAAATTTAGCTGGGGTAGATAATTGGGGAATGAACCAACAATTTGGAGATTTTGACAAAGTTTCAAGTGAAATTGATTTTTCAACAACTTCAATTCTAATGTGTCATGACCCAAACAATTTTAGAAGATTTATATTAAACAAAATTCCGATAGATATTACATTATCTGGTCACACCCACGGTGGACAAATTGGATTAGTTAGCGATAGATTTAACTTGCTTCCTGTAAAATTATTTTATGAATTCTCTGCTGGCAAGTATCAAATCAATAATCAATACTTATATGTAAATAGGGGATTTGGAACAACAGGACCACCTCTAAGAATAGGTATTAATCCAGAAATCACTATTTTGACTTTAGTAAAAGACGATAGTTTGTCTTAATTAAAAAAATATTTAAGTAATTAAAGTAAATTTAAACTTAATTTAATTAATTTTGAACTCTTTTAATGTTGTATTGTGGCATAATTATTGATTTAATATTAATAAATTTATATAATTTATTCAATTATATTTGAAAATAAATATTAATTAACCCATATAACTTATATAAAATCAATCATATACAAAATGAAAACAAATTCCTATTTAAATAAAATTTCAAATTACAAACTAAATACAAAAAACTTTTTTATATTTAGCTTATTAATATTAATTAATGTTAGTAATATATTTTCAAATGATATATACTTCTTTGATTTAGATTTGAGTAAATTTCCTCTAATCAGTTCTAAATATGTTTTTTTGGATAATAACCAAAATAGTATAAAATTAAATCCATCCGATAAATTCAACATTCTTGATAATAATATTGTATTAGAAACATTAACTGATACTTATAATCCTGAAACAAAATATGACTACAATCAAGTTGTAATATTATTTGATTTATCCATTGATACTAATAAAAAAGATATAATTATTAATTCTGAAAAAGTATCTAAATCTAATTTTGATATAGCAAAGTTAATCTACCAAAATATTATTAATAATTTTGATTATAATGAGAATTTTATTTCATTGTTCTCTTTTGATTACAAAAATTATCCAATTTTAATTAACTCAACTAATAAAAATGAATTAATTAATGTAGCTAATGAATTAATAGGGTACAGATACGCTTCAATTGACTCTGCTTTCAATTCAAATCCATTATCAATTAATAATTTTTTTGATGAATTAAAAGTTGATAGTCTTAAAAATAAAAATATAAAGAAAACAGTATTATTAATAACAGATAAAAATTATAATTCAATTTTTAATAATGAGAAGTTTAATCAATTTTCTGAAATATTAGCAAATAATAATATTAATTTTGTATCGGGTATTATCAAAAATGAAATATCCACTGAATTAAAGGAATTGTGTTTCAATTCAAATGAAAAGAATTCTGGATATTACATTGATAAAATGAATTTAGAGGATGATGAAAATAAAATCAATTTTTATTCAAAGATATTATCTGGATTCATCAATGGAGTCAAACCATCAGAATATAAATGGTTAGGTAAATATAATTGTGATATTGAACATAATGTTATTATATCTGATGAAAAAACAAATTCAGTGTTTAAATTTAACTATTTATTAGAAGATAAATTTAAACCCAAGTTTATCATCGACAAACCATTTGTTAATTTTAGTAGTATTTTGCCAGGTGATTTTATTGAAGAAGAAATAAGTTTCACAGCAGATAATACCGATATTGTAATTTCAGGA
>JBDNHS010000329.1:0-4749 GCA_041688685.1 Kapaibacterium sp. (SeqCode) | reverse complement strand
TTCTTTTAAATTTATATTTAATAAAAGGAAATTAATAATTACATTCATACTAACAACCACCATTTAATAAAATAATTTATAAATTTATCATAACACTATCTAATAAATAAATTTGTGCATCTGCATTATCTACATTACAAAAGAAAATGGCTAAAGCATAAGCAAAGAAAAAAAATTGTTTTTCATAAAACTTAATTTATTATAATTATTGATAAAATATTAACATAATATATAACACAAAAAAAGGCTATCTAATTATGATAACCTCATTGAATAATTTCTCAAATAACCTACAATATTCTACACTTTTCTATAATATTTTACCACTATTTACAAACAACTGCAAATGGTAAGTTTATACTAAGCATAATTAGATTTTAACATCCAAATAACCGCTCGAAATTTGTGTTTGTGCTCTCTGATTGATATCTTCACCAACCCTTATGTTTTCTGCTTCAATATCTTTATTATCTTGTAATCGCAAAGCATTTTGTCTTGTTTTTAGCTCGACATTATTATCTTCAACTCTTCTTTGTTTTTGTTGTATTTCTTGATTATTTTCTCTTAATTTATTAGAATAATCATTATTACCAACTTTTACATTTTCTGTGTTCATATTGCCTCCACACAATTTTGTACCACTTTTTATACAAACTATTTACTTAAGCTTTTTTATATAAAACTGAAATTATAACACATTTCAAAATTTTCTTTTACTAAAAAAACTTAGATCTTAATATCTAAATAACCATTTGAAATTTGGCTTTGTGCTGATTTCGCTTGGATATTCAAAGGTGCAAGATTACTACTTAGATTTATCAATTGATTTTGAACATTATTTCCCTCAGAGGTATCTTTGATAACTTGAAGTATTAATTCATTTTGAAAATATGCATTAGTATTTTTGTTTTGAACTTTTGATTCTAATTTATTGCTAGAAATATAATATTGCTCGTTAGTAGTTTCTACTCTCATAGTATTTGCTCATATTATTGTTGAATATAACATATTCCGTTCAAAATCATACTTCCTGTATTTAGATGAAATTTCTTATTTGGTTAGATTTAGAATAGTTATTATTTTTGAATCAACTTAATTCTATCAATAATACTGCCAAGATATAAATATTGATATTTTTAAATATTCGGACTTAAGTTAGAAATAAATTGAATTTCTACACTATTACAGTAACGTAAATATAATGTATTATTTTATATAATGCAAGTGTATTTAACTAAATTATATAAGTTTAGGTATAATTATTTTTCTGATTAGTTATTTAGTAAATATAATATTATAATCGACAAATTATAGAACTATTTCGTAAATTTAAACTCTATTTTTGTTTAATGTCACACTTTTCTTTGCATTCAAACTCATTCTCTTTTTTATAAAATTTTCACTAACTTTTAATTCCCTTGCTAACTTTTTGGAAGTTTTATCTCTATTTAATCTAATATGTCGTTCAACATATTTATCTATGCTCGAAATTTTGGGTATATAAAAATTAGTACCGCCATAAGAATGAATAAGATTTTCTAATAATTCCAAACCTATAATTTCATTTAGAGTTTTTAGGTCTTCGTTCAAATCAGTCAATTCTAATTTGTTTGTTTTGATTACTAGCTTTTCACCCTCACAGTTTTGATTAATAAAATCCTCATTAGTATAATTCTCATTAGTAAAGTTCCCAATATTAGAATTATCGTAAGTTTTTTCTAACTTATCATCGTAAGTTATTACATTTAATTTACTTTTCATTTTTTTACCTCGTAATATTTAATTAATTTTGTAATAATAATTGTATTTTATATTTATTTATTGTGTAATTAACAATACAAAACTATGTAGAAATTACATAATATCAAAATATTTATTACATAAATTGTTAACACATTTCTAACAAATTGTATTTACGACAAAAATTAACATTTAAATTTAAAAATTAAATTTTTACTTATAATTAACTTATATTTATATTCAAAGCTAATATGGATGACTTAACAAAAATAATCGGTAAAAGACTTAAATTTATCAGATATATATTTAATGAAGGTGGCAAATTATCGGTCGAACAATTTGCATATATCTTAGATGAAACTGGCGACAAAATGAGAAATTATGAATTAGGTAGAGCGTCTTTACCTAATAGAGTATTATATACTCTACATTATAGAGGTATAAATTCTACATTTTTAATTACCGGCGAAGGTGAAGTATTTAATTTGACAACAGCCGGGTACAAACTTAAGAAGGTCATTAAGTACAAAAAAATTAATATTCAAAATATCTTTGATGAAATTGTAAATTCAAAAACGATACCGTTAAAAGAAACAAACATTAAAGAAATAAATATCAAACAACAACATCTTATAACAAAAGTTGCTGCTGGAAATATGAAAGATAATTGATGTATTTGTTGGTGTATTTGCTGATATATTTGTTAATATATTTAAAATTTGTTGATAACTTACAATAAAAGAAATACTTAAACATCTTTACCTTGAATTTTAACCGAATTTTAACCGTTTACTGGTATATACAAAATGATAGATCTACAAAGTTTCAGAGACTTAGGTATCTCTGAAAACGTAATCAAAGCTCTTCACAAAAAAGGCTTTGAAGAGCCCTCACCCATTCAAAAACTTACAATCCCAAAACTCCTTACTTCCGATTTGGATATAGTAGCACAAGCTCAGACAGGTACTGGCAAAACAGCTGCTTTTGGTATTCCGATAGTTGAGATGGTTGATGAAGATAATAAGCACGTTCAAGCGATTGTGCTTACTCCAACTCGCGAATTAGCGATGCAAGTTTCTGAAGAAATTAATTCTTTCAGAGGAACTAAAAAAATAAATATTGCTCCCGTTTATGGTGGTGCTTCAATAGAAAACCAAATTTCTAAAATTAGAAGAGGTTTGACTGTTGTTGTCGGAACACCTGGTAGAGTTATTGACTTAGTTAAAAGAGGAATACTCGACTTATCTCATGTCAATTTCTTTGTATTAGACGAAGCAGATGAAATGCTAAATATGGGTTTTATCGATGATATTAAAATTATTATCGACAGTACAAACCCAGATAGAAAAACTTTACTATTTTCTGCTACATTACCAAGAGAAATAATTGGATTAGCGAAAAATTATATGAAAGAATATGAGACTATTTTAGTCAAAAAAGATTCTACTACGACGAATTTAACTGATCAAATGTATTTTGAAGTTAACGCTTACGATAAATTAGAAGCGTTATGCAGAGTATTTGATATTACTGAAAATTTCTATGGTTTAGTTTTTTGTAAAACTAAGGTAGAATGTGATGAAGTTTCGCATAGACTGTCTGACAGAGGATATGATGCAGACTGTATTCACGGTGATTTATCTCAAGGACAAAGAGAAAAAATTCTTAACAAATTCAAAACAAAAAGAATTAATATCTTAGTGGCTACTGATGTTGCTGCAAGAGGAATTGATATAAATAATTTAACTCACGTTATTAATTATACTTTACCTCAAGATACAGAATCTTATGTTCATAGAATTGGACGTACAGGTAGAGCTGGTAATGAAGGTACTGCTATTACTTTTGTTACGCCAAAAGAAACTAGAAACCTTTTTGCTATTGCTAAATCTACTAATTCAAAAATTAGAAAAGAACCAATACCAAATGTACAATCTGTAATTCAACTCAAAAAACAAAGAATTCAAGATCAAATTAGCACTGGTGCCGAAGTAATCGAACCAAAAGACTCTTATTTGGCTTTTGCACGTGAAATATTAATCAATGCAAATCCTGAAGAAGTATTAGCATCAACTCTAAAAATAATATTTGATAAGGACTTAGACCCAACAAACTATTATGAAATAAAAGAAACTAAACCAGAAAAATTTTCTGATGATAGATTCGGAAGTAACCGCTTTGGAGATAGAAGAGGTAGAGACGGTGGTGATAGATATGGTAACGACAGAGGCGGAAGATTCGACAGAGGCGGAGACAGAGATAACGATAGAGGCGGAAGATTTGAGAGCAGAGACGATAGAGGCAGAGATGGTGGAGATAGATATGGTAATGACAGAGGTAACGACAGAGGCGGAAGATTCGAGAGCCGTGGTAATGACAGAGGTGGCGACAGAAATTTTGACAAAAACTCTGTGAGATTATTTGTTGGTATGGGAAAAGAAGACGGACTTAGCAAAAGAGATTTAGTTGAGATGATTGCAGACAAATCTAAAGTTAGCGAAAGAAATATAAATGAAGTTTTAGTTTTGGATAGCTGTTCATTTTTGACAGTTCCACAAAATGATGCAAATTCTATATTGGATAGCTTTAAGTTTGAAACTAAAGGCAAAAAACCACTTATTGAAGTTGCAAAAGTTAGAAAATAAATATAGATTATAATTCTAATTTATTAGATTTTATTCAGAGCAAGGGGTAGCAACCCCTTGTTCTTTTTTTTTGTAGCTTGATATTATCTTAATCAAACTTAAAAGTAAACCCTGCGGTTTATTTACGAATACTATCTATTCACTAACAATCTTTGGCTGATGCTACCAGTTGGTGTTTGTATTTGGATTGTATAGGTGCCAATGGATAAAATACTCACATCTATTTCTGTCTTGTTAGCGTAATTTGGGATAGTCATAATCTCATTACCCAAAATATCATAAATACTTAAATCCGCCACGCCACCAACACCGATAACTTCACCCAAATCCACCGAAATTTTATCAGATGATGGGTTGGGGAAGA
>JBDNHS010000328.1:0-5825 GCA_041688685.1 Kapaibacterium sp. (SeqCode) | reverse complement strand
TCCATATCTAAATAAAGCCCAAATAAAAAAATTATAAAAAACTAAGAATGAAGTATATCCACTTATATAAGAAAACGTACCAGTAACTCTCACAGAGTTACCAACATTAGCGATGCTTCCACCAACTTTTTCAAGATCTGCATATTTGTTTAAGAAGCTATCATTAGGCAGTTGATATTGTAGAGATCCTAGTATAAATTCAGAAAGTACTAAAATTAAAATAAAAATATGTAAATTTTTAAAGTCAAATGATTCTCTATTGGCTACATAATAAAACATTAAAAACCAAAAACCAAAATGAATAAATATTCCTATTATTCCATGATAAATAGTTTCATTTAATGGATTAATAGCCATCATTATCAAAGTAAAAAGGTATATGCTTAAAGCTTTTATCTTAAAAGCTTTAGAAATTTGCATATCATTATTCAGAAAAAAAATAAATGGTATAATAATTTGTATAGCAAATAATCCATTTTTAAGATTAGCATCTTCGAAAAACCACTTTCGAAGCGCCCCACTAAGTGAGGTAAAAAGAAATACTATTAGAAAATATCTAGAATTAATTTTTCGAAAAAGACTCATCTTAGGGAAAAAGATTTAAATACTTTTCTGCTATATATTTAACATTATGAATTTTTAGATAATCTACTAATTCTTCATCACTAAAATTAATATTAGTATCGTTATTTAAAATTAACTTCATTTGTGCTGCCATTTCGGTTACGTTACGGGCTTGAAATTGTATAGAAAATTTATCACAAGCTTCTACCAAGCCTGTAGAATCAGAACTAAGTATCATGCATCCACATGCAAGTCCTTCTAAAACAACAATTCCAAATGCCTCAGTTCCAACTGAAGGAACTACTAAGCATTTATGTTCATTCATGATTGAACCAATATCAACTTGCGATTTTGGCCCTAAAAAATCAACCGAATTGTCAATTTTTAACTCATTCACTTTATTTCGAATTAAAGATTCTTCAGGTCCATTACCAACTACACTTAACTTCGAATTAGGATATGATTCTAAAACAGTTTTAAATGCTTCTATTAAATCAACACAACCTTTACTATTAACCAACCTACCAACAAACAGAAAATCTCTACTTCTAACAGAATGCAAATTTTTAAATAAATTATTATTATAACAATTATGAATAACAGTGGTTTTAGCCCAAATGGATTTAGCTAAAATATTACTTACCGAAATATTGGTAGCTTTAAATAACAAAAGTTGCTTTATGGTTGCTGCTATATAGTTAGGATGCTCAGGATTAAAATACCATGTATTATGAGAAACTACCCATTTTTTAAATGGATTTAATAGCAGTAGCCAACAAACTTTTAAGGATAGGTTAGGCATATAAAAAACATCACACCATAAATAATATTTAATAAACTCACTTACTAAAGGCTTATATATAATATCAATATCAGAACTTGAACCATCAGAAATAGATTGAGTTAATACAACCACATCGTGACCAAATAACTTAAATGCTTTTGCTAAGTTGAGTGTAAGTATTTCAATACCACCAATATTTGGATAGAAACTACTACTGTAAATCAATATTTTCAAATAAAAGTCAAATTTGAAAGAATAAAATAAATATTAGGCTTTGTATGTACTTGCAATAAGTTGATTAAAAATATTCAGATTATATTTAAAATCAATTTTTTTATATTTTAATTCCTTAAACTGATCTTCAAGTAGCACTTGAGTAAGTGTCCAAATTCGAGAATTTGATTGGAAATTATCTATAAACTTATCAATAGTTATCTCATCTGCAATTGACACAATGGGTAATCCATGAGCCAACATTGCAGCAATTGCCCCACTTTTTCCCCAAAAAAAAGGCATATAAGTGGTTATACCAATTGTTGCTTCTTGCATTAAATGAGAGATTTTTTTTGCTGTTAAAAATCCATGTTTAACAATATGCAAATTGCCGCTAGCAAAATTTATAGCAATTTTATCCCAATTAACTAATGTGCTATTATTACGACCAACAATATCTATTTGAACACATTTACCATACACAGTAGAAAGTTTTTGAAGAAATTGTATGAATAAGTCAAAATTAATTTCAAAAAGTGACGAACCGAAGAAAAGTAATTTTACACAAGAATTTGGATTCACCTTTTCTTCAACTTGCTCAAATGGAATATTACTAAAAACGGAAACAAGCCTACTGCTTAATTTATATTTTTTAAGTATATTTTGTGCAATTCCAGTTGTGACAATTATTTCAGTTTTATATAATCTTCTAAATAACGATATAAATAAAATACATTGAACTTTTCCCCAAAATTTATTTTTGTAATTTTCTACGTTAAAATTACCTGCCCATAATTCATGAGCTATTAATACTGTCTTATATTTTCTAGAAATTTCTGGTAAAAAGTTTAGCAAATAAAAAGGAAGTCCCTTTTTATTATAACCATAAGAAACTAAATTAAAATAGACTATATCAGGTTTGAATAAAATAATAAATTCTTTAGCTAAAATAATCTTATTATGATCCTTGGTTGAGAATGGGATGCGTAAGGTGTTAGGTTGAGAAATAATTTTATCACAGTACTTATCCGATAATGCTAATAAAGAACAGTTATGCCCTTCTTCTTCAAAAAAGGATTTTAAAACAAATACGTAATCGCCAACTCCGCAATAACCTGGCTCTAAATTAGGACTAATAATTAATATTTTATTATTACATTCCATTATCGTTTACGAAATAGTGTTTTTGTTAATCTAAGTATTTTTGTAGGAAGTAGCCTTTGAAATGAATTATATTTATATTTTATCTTTAAAGAGATGGAATTGTAATAAATTAAAAATTTAAGAAATCTTAAAATATCACTAAATTTCTTATCATCAATTTGTTCTTTAAATGAGAGTACCCGAATATTATGTTTAAGTTGATAAATATTGAATATTAAATTTGAAACATTTTGCTTCTTAAGGTAAGTTAAAACAGCCAAAGATGACTTTATCAGCCTCTGGTTTTTTTTAACCAAATGATTAGGTTTTTCATTTAAACCCGAATAGTTAGAACCATGAATATTCCAAATTGATAAAGATTGTTTTATAAAATATACATCACCATACATTAAAGTAGCAAATACTAATAACTCATCTATATACATATCGGCGTCAACAGGTATTGAAAGATTTTTAAGGACTGAAGAACGTGCAGAAAATGTTGAGCCTCCTCCGAATAAAGTATTATTTTTTAAATAATACTTTAGCACAACTATACCAGAATTTACAGATTCGAATAAAAAAAGGGGTATTGGTTCAATTGAGGACGTCCTATCTTCGAATAAGATCTTGGCAGGACTTGAAACTAAGGTTACTTCTGGGAATTGATTGTAAACAGAAACTGATGCGGAAATTTTATTTGGAAGAAATTCATCGTCTGCATCTAGATTAAATATTATTTCACCGCTTGATTTTTGAATACCTAATATTGTTGCACTTGCTTTACCCAGATTTTCTTGGTAATGATACTCAATTGTATTTGAGGCTATGTATTTATTTAAAATTTCTTTGGTATTATCTGTAGAGCCATCATCAATAACAATAATTTGAATAAGAGATGTTTGATAGTCTTGAGCTAAAATACTTTCAATTGCATTTAGAATAAATTTTGCATAATTGTAAGTAGGAATAATAATTGATACTGAAAGCAAAAGAGTATGTTTAATTAACTAGCTACCAATAAAATTTGAAAACCAAATAAGCCAGGGAATCTCCGCAAACATAAATTGTCAATTTTAGTAGCTAATTGAGGAAATAGTTTCCTGAAAAATCCTAGTGGAAAATTTCCAGTAGCCTTGATTGAATTTAAATTCAAACCAGCATCAAGAACTAATTGCTGAGCAGTTTGCCAATCAAAAAAACGAAAATGAGTTATATCCATTAAGCCTCCATTTTTTGAATAAATGAAATTGCCTTTAATAAATTCTAAACGTTGCTTGTAATATAAAATATTAGGAAGAGCAATTATTATTTTACCACCTTGTGATAAAAATTGCTTAAAATGATATAGAACTTGTGATGGATTATAAGTGTGTTCTAAAATATGCGAAAAAACAATACAATCGAATTTTCGATCAAAATTTGGAAGTGAATTATTTAAATCACAAATTAGTACAGAATCTAAATATTTCTCAGCAACTAATTTTTCATCTGCCGAATAAGTTACACCAGTTATAAATGTTTGAGTATTAAGTTTTTTTAAAGCTAACCCCATTTGACCAGAACCGCACCCAACATCGAGTAAGGTATTTAAGTTGGAAGGTATTTCTCTAAAAACATCGATATTAAATGCACTATAAACTAACATCAGTAAATGGTTTAAAATTTACGGATTACATTTTTTTACAAATGCATCTATATTATTATTTAATAATAGAGGACCATAAGAAATGATTTTATCAATTTCCCAATTCCACCAACCTATTTTTTCAAGTTCCGAAATAATATTTTCGCTAAATCTCATTTTGATTAATCTTGCCGGATTTCCAGCTACAATACCATAAGCGGGTACATCTTGAACTACAACTGATTTTGCAGCTATAACTGCACCGTTTCCAATATTTACGCCAGACAAAATTGTTGCATCTTCTCCAACCCAAACATCATTACCAATGTTAATATTACCTTTTGAAGTAGGATGTCCTTCAATATGCGATAATTCATCAAAAAGTACAGAGAACGGATATGTAGTAACCCAATCTAATCTATGATTACCACCTAGGAATATTTTAGCACCTGATGCGAATGAACAAAACTTGCCTATTGTTAACTTAACAGATTCTCCATAATAAATAATTTTAAGAAATTCTTCATTTGAACAATATGAATAATCGCCAATTTCCCAATTGTTATAACGCTTATTTTTATTTAGAAAAATTGTAGGCTCTACTAAAAATCTAAATTTAATTATATGATTAATTTTAATAATAATTTTTTTTAGCAATCCAACTTTACCATCATAGTTGAATTGATTATAAAATTGTTGTTTCATTTTAAATTTGATTAATAAGTTTTTTTGCCAAAGCAATTGTTGTATTATCTACTACCCATTTATAAGTATTTTCCAAGAGTATGAGATACTCTTGTTCTGAAATAGATTCTAACTTTTCAACTAAATTTTGAGAAGAATCATAAAATATGCAATTCGTTTCATTCAACCCATGTGGTGCAGATTCTTTATTTTTATTTGTTAAATTCTTAAAACATAAAACCGCACCATTAGCTGCATATTCATAATGTCTTAAACAATCCCAACCACTTCGCTTTGTAGTGATACCGAATTTACTCAATTGTATATCTTTATAATATTCATTCTCATCAGAAAATTTGTACAGTTCTTGTCCAAGTGGGATGAAAAAACTAGACGCCAAATTATTTTGTAATTCTTCATCAACAATAACGGTAGTAAATTTCTTTGTTTTAAAATCAACACTTACTTTAGTGATTTTTTCTTCGGGGATAGAAAAATTAATTGGGTATATTCTTTTCGGTAATAGATATTTTGATATAAAATTAGGTAAAAGCGTTAAGCCAGTCATCAATTTTTCTTGAGATGGAATTTCCCGTTTAAAATACTTGATTTGAGCATTTTTAAAATAATTCCATTTAAGAAATATATGCATCAAATTACCAGAAAAATTATTAAATGGAAAAACACGTGTGCTATCTGAAGGATCTATCACAACAATTTTAGTAGCTGGGACTATTTGTATTAATTTGACATAGGTTTCCCATTGATTCCATATATCAGCGATTATATAAAGGTCAAATTCATGAATAT
>JBDNHS010000040.1:0-3918 GCA_041688685.1 Kapaibacterium sp. (SeqCode) | reverse complement strand
TTTAGTTTTTGGTTCAGAAATCAAATCTATTTTGGAACATCCGAACATTTCTAAACAATTATGTGAAAATCAACTCCCTATTTATCTAAGTTTTGGTGCTACTTCATTAAATCAAACATTATTTGATAAAATTAATAAAATTCCTTCGGGACATTATTTAAGATTAGTAAATAACAATATTTCACTAACAGAATACTGGAATCCCCTATCCAATTTTAAAGAATATTCTAATTTAAGTTTCAATGAATCAAAAGATTATACCCTTTCTTTATTAAAAGATAGTGTTAAATTAAGAATGATGAGTGATGTACCTTTTGGAGTGTTTTTGAGTGGTGGGATAGATTCAAGTATTAATGTTGCATTGATGTCAGAATTGATGACAAGACCAGTTGATACAGTTACTGTTGGAGTTAAAGAATTAGAAAAATATAATGAATTAGAATATGCTCGACAAATATCTAATTTATATAAAACTAACCATAAAGAAATATTAATTGACTCTAATGATGCATTTGGAATTATTGAAGATTTGCCTTATATAGAAGATGAACCAAATGCAGACCCTGTTTGTATTCCATTGTATTTTTTGAGTAAATTAACAAGGGAAAGTAATACAACTGTAATCCAAGTTGGAGAAGGAAGTGATGAACAATTTATGGGTTATAAATGGATGTTACAAGGGATTGATTTTTATAATACTTATTGGAGATATTATTCTAATGTACCTGACACTTTCAAAAAATTAATTTATAATATATCTAAACCTGTTTTCCAATCTCAAAATCAATATTTGGCTCTCGAATATTTGAGAAGAGCAAGTTATAATGAACCATTTAATTGGAGTGGTGTTCCAATTTTTACTTATGTAGAACAACAAACACTTTTTAAAAAGAACAAGTCTTATCTACTTGATAATTTAAATAGTTATGGCATTAGTTTAAATGATAATGCTGAAAAAAGTCATAATAACTTAGATTATTTACAAAGAATATTATATTTGGAACAGAAACAACGATTATCTGAATTACTATTGATGAGAGTCGATAAAATTACAATGGCACATAGTTTGGAGGCAAGAGTACCATTTTTAGACTATAGAATGTTAGAATTTACTGTTGGTTTGAAAGATAGTATAAAATTAAAAAAAGATGTTTCAAAAGTACTGTTAAAAGAATCAGTAAAAGGGATTTTGCCAGATAATATAATACATAGAAAGAAACAAGGATTTGCTGCACCTGTAGATAATTGGTTTGCAAAAGATTGGCATAATTATGCTAAAAATGAAATAATGAATGGATATTTTGTAAAAAATAATTATTTTGATAAAAACCACATTGAAAAATTATTTACTTTGGCAAAGGACCCTAATAAAAAACTTGGTAACTCAATTTATGCTTTATTAAACTTAAATTTATGGTATAAAAAGTTTTTCTTTTAAATATTTTTAATATTTTTTTAATTAATTCATTGTTTGAGGTAACTTTTTTCGTCTTCATAGCGTTTAGTTATGTAATTAGCAACAAAAAAATAAAAGATTATAATGAAAGATTTCGAAATTGTTAATAATATGTTAATTATATTTTGATATATTTCAAAATATAACTTATTTTAGTTGTTCTATTTAATTGAATTCTGAAAAAACTAAAATTTAAAATAATTTATAAAAATTTATAATCAATAATTTCAACACATTTTTAGGAAATATCTATGAAAAAAATTTACTTATTACTTGCACTAATTGTTGCAGTAAATACTCAATTCGCTGAGGCAGTTCCTTATAGATTAAGAACTGAAAATATCCAAAAAGATATTACAACAATTCCTATGAAATCTATGCAAAATTTTCCACAAGTTATTGCAGAAGGTAAAAACAATGATGGAATACAAGCTCTTACTTATTCAAATGTAGATTCTTTATCAAGAGGTACATTTATGATGTGGAGTAATATTACTCCATTAGCTTATGATGACGCTTCTAAAAGTTATTACTACAATGCTGTAAAGTATGTTTTTAATGCTGCTGGGAATTTGTCGGGAGGTTCTTCAGTTTTTAGTAATTCACCAAATGCTATATCTTGGACAAGATCTAAAATTCAAATCAATATTGCTGACGAAATTATAGCATTTGCTTCTATAGGTGTTGCACATCCTAATAATTCTACTAATCCCAATGATATTAATTTCGTTTCATATATTCCTACTTATAAACCAAATGGAACAAATTATTCATTAGACGGTGGATATTTACATATAAGTAATGGAACTGATCAAAGCCAATCAGATATGATTAGACCTTCAGTTAATAACAGTGGTGTTGATGGTAAGTGGGGAGTTGGAACAAGTATGGTTGGTTTTAGTAATGGCAATGATAGTTATGTAGCTGCAACAAACCAATTATTTCCTAGTGAAAATCAACAATATGGATTGTTTGGAACTTTTACTATGGATATTCCTAACTTCAACTTAACTAATTCACTTGTTCCAAGACAGTGGTGGTTAGATAAATATTTTGCAAGTCCTTCAATTGGTTCAACTTTTAACGGTTTTACCCATTTATCAAATGACGCTGATGGAAATCTTTATGCTGCTGCATATAATAGATTTGTAAATGATCCAGACAATAGAGTACCTTCAGTTTCAAAATCTACCGACCAAGGAAAGACTTGGTCTGAGTTTAACACAATGCCTTCAAAATTTTTATCTGATTATGTAACTATAACTTTGGGTCTTCCTGCTGAAGCATCATTTTCAAGCGGTGGCTTTTCTCCTTATACAGTCGAAGGATTTACTGCAATTTCTGATAATAATTATAGTTTCTTCTTTAAACTTGCAATGTCAAGTATGGGAGGTAATAATCCTTTAGATAATTATCACTTAGTAGAAGCAAATTTCAGTAATGGAGTTTGGAAAATGAATAAAGTAGCAGACTTATCTTGGACAGATACACCTGATCAAATCACCAACAATGTAAATACTGGAAATTATCAACCATTGTTAGCATCAAGTCAATTAGGTTATGAAATTCAAGCTGCAAGAACAGCTGACGGAAAAAATATTGTAGTTAAATGGGTTAATACAATAATAAATCCTTTGACATTGTCAACTCCGGTAACTATATATGTAACTCAAACTAATCAAGCAACTGGATTGGAAGAAACTATTCAACAACAATATACAGAGTTAAACACTTCTGATATTTTCTTTGCCTATAAAGATGTAGCTACAAATACTTGGAGTAAAGTTATTAATGCTACAAATGATAGAAATTATGACAAAGGTACTTTTATACCCAAATTATTACCAAGTATCAAAAATGTTGGTTTTATTAAATTAGAAACAAGAGCAGCATCTTATAATGATGGTTTAAATTTAATTACTGCTGACCCACTTTATACACAAAGAGTAATAGATAGACAACAATTTGTTAGATCAACTTCAATTGATTTGACTGACGAAGCTATGTCTGTTGAAACAGTTGAACCAATTAATTTTGAAGTAAAATTATTTGATGTTTACCCTAACCCTTCTAATCAAGGTTCAGTACAAATTACTTATTCAAGTAATGAAGTATTAAATGGTAATATTGAATTATTTGATTCAATGGGACAAAAAGTTGCAACTATTTACAGTGGTATAATTGAAGGTAATTTACAAGGTCTTAACTTTAATACAAATAATTTATCAACTGGTACTTATTTTATAACTTTAAATGCTGGTAATAAATCATTTACCAAAAAATTCAATGTTATTAAATAATTTGTAATTTTGACTAATTTATTAAGGCTACTCAATTTGGGTAGCCTTTTTTTTATTAAAACTGCTAATATTACTTAATAATTGATTAAATTAAAAGTTAAATATAAGTTTATTTCGTTAAATAAATTTATATTTGATTTTTTTAAACTAATATATTTAATT
>JBDNHS010000327.1:0-2865 GCA_041688685.1 Kapaibacterium sp. (SeqCode) | reverse complement strand
TCTAATGTTAGATTTTGTTTTATCTGTAATTATTTGAAAAAAATTAATCCAGCAATTCAGTCTAGATGTGTAATATTTAGATTTAATCCAATTCCAAGAGCAAATATGTATTCTTATATTGAAAAAGTATGTGAAAATGAAAAAATATTTATTACAAATAATGCAATTGAATTAGTAATAAAACGTTCTAATGGTGATATGCGCAAATTATTAAATATTTTACAATCACTATATATGCATAGTAATATGGGACTAGAATTAAAAAAAATAGAGATTATAAATAATAATGTAAATGATGTAAATGATGTAAATAATGTAAATGATGTAAATAATGATTTGAATAAATTAACCATACCTAGTCTAAATAGAACACTAGTTATTAATGAAAACTCTGTTTCAAGAATTCTTTCATGTCCAACTAGAAAGAATATTCTTGATATATTAAATTGTGTCCAAACTCAAGATTTAACCGATTCTTATAATTTTGTCCAAAAAATTATCAGTAAAAACGGTATTTGTTTGTTAGAATTAATTAATAATATATACGAATTTTCTATGGATTATTTAATTAACGATAATAAGGAATTTATCAAATACTCTGAACCAAAAGTAATAGAAATTATTAAAAAATTAGCAATTATTAATGAAAATTTAACATACTGTAATAATGAAAATATACAACTAGTCTCATTTGTTGCTATTTTTTATATATAATTTATATTTGTGTATTGCTTATTTTAATGACAAATAATCATTATTTGTATGACCTTTATAATAATAATTATTGATTTTTTTTATTATATTTATATATATTAAAAAAATTGATTAAAGGAATATAGATTATATATAACCATATCTATATAATGTATAAAAAAGACCAAATGCAAAAAACTCCAATAAACCCATCTAAAAATCCATTTTCATTACTTGATAATGATGATAATGATGATAATGATGATATAGTAGAAACAATTGCATCAAAATCTAAGGGAAATATTGTTGTAAAAAATGACGTAAAATTACCCGACATAAAATCATCATATGCCGCAACAGCATCCAAAGCAAAAACAGTACCCGCTGTCCAATATAATCAAATAACAAATAATATAGAAGATGAAATGTTTAAGCAATATTATGGACGTAAAGTATATAAAAATTTTGATAATAAAAAAATAATTAATACTGACGATGATGATGATGGATTTAAACATGTGGGGAAAAAAAAAGAGAAACAGGTTGTTGAATGTACATTTAAAAATATTGAGCCAAATTTTTTAGATTTAAGTATGGGTAATTATTATAAAGTATTAGTTCATCATAATGATGACCAAAATTGGGATTATATCAGTTATCATAATATTTGTACATTATCAAAATGGGAAGATATTCCCCAATTATTTAATACTCTCGACAAAGCAAGCGGAGAGACTAAATATACTGATTTTGATATATTTATTATGAAAAATGATATTTCTCCTATGTGGGAAGACATCGAAAATCGTAATGGTAGCATATGTTCTATTAAAGTAGATTCATTGAAAGATGGATACGAAATATTAAAACAATTGCTAATTTATGCTGCGAATAATACTCTTATGGAGTTCTCACCAGAGTCATGGGATAAAATTAATGGATTATCATTTAGTCCCAAACGAATGGATAATTTAAATTCAGATTCATCATTTTGTGTCATTATAAAAATTTGGTTCAAACAAAATTATGGTAATAATACAAACATCGATAAATATCTCAATCCCAATATTCAAGAACTTTTAAAAAAATATTCTGTAAAATTAAAATCAATTAAACCCGAATATTAGATTCTCTTTTTATAATCTAATATTCTGTAAAATTGAAATCAATTAAACCCGAATATTAGATTCTCTTTTTATAATTTTTGCAAAAATATATTATATATTACATATAATATATATCATATGAATCCAATTATTGATTTATACAAATTATTAAAATATTCTAATAAATCAAATAGTTTAGATTATTTAAATACTGTAACTAGTCAAAATATTCAATCAAAATGCAAATCAATAAAAAAATCTTACATTAAAAATCAAAAAGGTGGGGTACATATTGATTTATCAGAGTGTGAAGAATTTTATATTTCTAATTTTCATGGAAAAATGTCGGGAACTCCTATTAAAATTCCCAATAATACTTGGGCAATAGTTCCATTTGGAGTTGGATTCGTGCATATTTTAGAGCAAGAAGAAAAGGAATTTTTTTTTACAAAGTAGAGATAAAATATTAGAAACATTTAATGAAAATATAGGAAAAAGTATTAAGTTATTTAATAAAAATTTTTTAATATTAAAACCAGGGGATTCTTATTGTAATGTGCAAATTGATATTTCTTTTGATAATATGATTGATGAAGGACTATATGAAGTAGGATATATGCAAAACTTAATTACAGACCCTTTTTATAGAAAAATGAATTTTGGAGATGTATATGCAAATCCATTAGAAGAAAATTATTTACTCGATTTTAATATTGGTCCAAAACATAAAGATATACTGAGGCTGTTTTTATCTAAAAAAAATATAATATTTGAATCTAATACAATTAAAAATGATCCTTTAGCATTTATAAAAAATATTAAAAGTATAATTAGTAAAAAAGATGATAGAATATACAAAATATCACAATTCTCAAAAAATTATGATTTAGTTATTAATAATATCTCAAGAATAATGTATTCATTGTTAGTGGAAAATACTATCGATATCCTTAGCGACATATATTTTAAATTAATTGAACAAATTAAAAATTTTGAACTAGTATCAGATGATAATTCAGTAGATTATGGTGTCTATAGTAAAATTATTATTAATTTTAAAAATATG
>JBDNHS010000326.1:0-4200 GCA_041688685.1 Kapaibacterium sp. (SeqCode) | reverse complement strand
ATTTTTTTTCTGACTGGATTTGTGGCATCAACTCTTGAATTTAAATAATCAACATTTATAGCAATATTATTAAACAAAAATATTATACTTTCACTAGATATTTTTTTACCATATAACAATTTATTTTTAATATTGGAAAATAAATTCATTAATGCACAAGATATATAATAACCATGAATCGATATATTATTATTCTTGCAATTTCTATTCATTTCTGTTAAAAATAATATACCTATTATATAATCTAAATTATTTAATTTACTAGTGAGATTATTTTTTACTTTGTTCCATTTATTTTCTTGATTTATTTGCAAACTTATAAATTTTTTACAACCATCCTTATATAAAATTAAATTATTATATTTAGAAAATTTATTTATATCTTCCATTTGATTATAACTTTAATACAAATAAATATAATTTATATTAAACATATTATTCGTTTATTTCTGCTTAAAAAAATATTATTGGAATATTTAATATTTGTTATAATTAGAATTATCTCAAACTAATAATTCTAATGAATGAGATGATCGTGTTATAGCTGTATAAAGACATTTTAATCTTTCTTGTTGATTGTGATTTTCAAAAATGTCCATGATATCAATAAACACGTGCATAAATGTGGAACCTTGACTTTTATGTACGGTTATCGCATATCCATAATTTAATTGAGCAAATCTATCTATCACTTGAAATTGCCAATCTTTCCAAATTCTATTTATTTTTTTTTCAATTATATTTAAATATTCTAATTTAATCATATCGAATTTTTGTGAGTCTATATTTTTGGGAATTTTTAATTCCTCAACCATTTTATGACAAGAATTCTTTAATTTTATCATTTGTTCCTCAAAAAATTCCTTTAATTTATTATAGACTGCTTCCGAATTATTATGAATTGTTAAAATAGGATACGTTGTTATTACATTATTTTTGACTTCTGACATTTTTTGTACTTTCATATAATATACATCTATTGGACTAGTTGTTAGTATTTTATTAATAGCTGAAATATTTTTCACAAATTTATCAGCTATTTCTGACGGCAAATCAGTACTTTTTAAATTTTTTATTTTTTCAAAATTCAATTTATCTTGTTTAATATCAATTAATTTTATCTGTTCCGATGTGTAAAAGCTAACATTTTTTTGTTCTTCGCTTGATTCTTCATCATTTTCTGTATTGCCTTCATCTTTGGGAATTTTCATTTCTATTTTATGAAAATCATTAAAAATTAATATTTCACCTATTTCATACTTATCCAATTGTTTTTTATTAAACATTTTATGTCTAACATAATCATTGTATTTATTGCATTTTTTATTTGTCCAAGTTAATATTATGTTATTTTCCATACTGTTAACGGTAGATATTTCTTTGTTTTTTTCCGGAGTCTTTAAAATATTAATAAATTTATCTAACCATTTGTTTACGTTTTCTGATGAATGTAATATTATTTGTTCATCTTCATAATCTGGTAAACAAGGCATATCTTTATCACTACCAGAAATTATCCATTTTCTGTGAGCATTTGATAACTGCATTATATTTTGCGATTTGGTCCGGATAATTTTTTCTAAAGTCAACGTTTTTATTTTTTTAGTAAAGATTGGACTAACTAGTTCTCCAACTGGATTTAATTGTGCGTTATCACCACAAAATAATACCTTTACCATCTTATTTTTATCTTTTTGCAATTCATTTTCTATATCGTTTATAATTGCAGTAGATAACATTGAGGTCTCATCTATCACTATCATATTATAAATAGACAAATTAGGCTCTATTTTTCCTACATTTGCATAATAAACTTCCCCACAACCATCAATATTTTTTTGATAATTTAATAAACGATGTATAGTCATAACATCTATATTCCGGGATAGATTCGGATTATCATTAGTGGAAAACAATTTATTTTTCAGAATGTTAAGGGCTTTATTTGTTGGCGAACATACTGCAATCCGGCTACAAATTTTATTTTTAGTTAAATCATTAATAAATTTACTGACCAAACTTGTTTTTCCAGTTCCTGCTGCAGAGACTAACATTATCTTTTTTTCCTTATCAGATTTTACAAATTTTATCAATTCATTATATACTTTTTGTTGTTCGCTTGTTAAAGTTATTTGCGGAGATGCAATATATTTTGTGTTATTCATACTAGTATAATTATTAGTATTAATATATTATTATATAAATTCAATTTTTTGCATTATATAATAAAGGATATAACATAATTTAATTTTTATCCAATATTAATCAAGTTTTACATTATCAAGTAGATATTCGTTAATAGTCATTCCACAGTAATCAACAGGATTGCGTCTGTAATTTGTTATTTTATATATTCCAATTTTATTTGCTTGAACTAACAAAAATTTAAATATTTCTTTAAAAAGTGGTGTATGTCCATATTCTGGGCACATTACGTGGGCTAATTCATGTAAAACTACATATTCTATGGTGTTAATATCGTGAATATTATGCAATACTTTACTTCTTAAACAAAAAACAATTTTTTCACCTTTATTAATTGTATAAGAAGTAAATTTTTCATCTTTTGGTGTTTCCATAATATAAATTTTTCTGGTTCGTTTGATTAAATCTTTAATATTTGACATCTGTTCTGGAAATTGATTCATATTTTGTTGTAAATAATCTATAAGTTTATTCATATTACTTTTTATTAGACCTAGAGTATTTGCTGCTTGGCTCTTGTCCGACATATTTCTGACCCAATAATAGTCATTGTCAAATGTTGCTCTTTCATAAATTAAATTATCATCAGTATATAAATTTATATAAACAAAATATAATATTAAAAATATTAATATAAGAGTTAAAATTATTTCTTTCATCAAATATTATTATAAATATAATTCAGATATAATTAATAAAATAGAATATAATAAAATAAATATGATATAATAAATTATTAAAAACTTTTTTTTATTTATATAATTAAATTATAATATAAAATGGGTTCGAGTTATTCTACTCAAGAAGATGAAAAAAAAAATGACAAGGTTGAAAACGTAAAAAGACTTTTTGATGTCGACAACAGTGATGATTTATTGGAAACATTAAATATGAGTGATTTTAAATTAAATAGTAATAAATTACCATTGCCAATCATCGGAGGTACTAATGATAATGAAGAAAATGAAGAAAAAGAAGAACAAGAAGAACAAGAAGAACAAGAAGAACAAGAAAATAATATTGATTTTAATTTAATTGGTGGTGGTCAAGATAACGATATCAGATTTATGAGTAAAAAGAGACGTTATTTAAGACATAATATTTTCAAAATTTTAGATCAATTAGACAGTAATGATAAATTACAAAAAGGCGGTAGTAAAGATGAAGACGAAAAATATTTATCTACCAGTTCTGATGATGAAGCTATTAAAAATATTAAGGAAATTATTTTAAAAGAAGTTAACAAATTAAATAAGGATTCTAAAACTCAGTTAGGTGCTGGTAATGGTACTGGTTGTGGATGCGAAGGCAAAAAAGTTAACAATAATAACGAAGAAGATGATTATGAACAACAAGGGGGTGCTAAAAAGAAAACCAAATCACGCACACAAAAAGGTGGAGACGGAAGAAAAAAACAAGAAATTAAAAAAAAATCTAACTCTAGTTCTAGTTCTAGTTCTAGCTCTAGTTCTTCTGATGGTGAAAAATCTTATAAATCTAATATTAAATCAAGTTTAAATCAATCTGAAAGTTCATTAAAAACTGAATCAGAAGAATCAGGAGAATCATCTGATAATTCTTCAAATTCTTCTAATTCATCTGAAAAATCAGAATCAGAATCAGAAGAATCACAAAAAGGCGGATTATCTATCTTCCCCTTTAATTCTTCAGAAGTTAAATCTACTGTTTCTGAAAAAAAGAATATGCGTATGATTCGCAGAAAGATTTAAAATAAATTTTAGATAAAATATTTTTTATATAAATTAATTAACTATAGTTCTATAGTTAATGATAACTATAGTTCTATAGTTAATGATGGTTTACCTGCTGTTTTTTTAACTAATTTAACATCAATCTTTTTCTTTGATTTTTTAATTATTTTTTTGTGTTGTGATTCGGAATTTATTGGATTAAATGTAAATTTTTCATCCAATTCTATATCTAATTCTTCTGCAGTTTTTATTTTATTATTATTATTATTATTATTATTATTAT
>JBDNHS010000325.1:0-17577 GCA_041688685.1 Kapaibacterium sp. (SeqCode) | reverse complement strand
TGCCAAAAGAGCATCAGCCAAAAGAGTTACAGCAGTTATTCCTTATTATGGTTATGCAAGACAAGACCGTAAAGACCAACCAAGAGTTTCGGTTACTGCAAAATTAGTAGCAAATTTACTTACTCGTGCTGGTGCTGATAGAATTATTGCAGTTGATTTGCATTCTTCTCAAATTCAAGGTTTCTTTGATGTTCCTCTTGACCATTTGCATTCTTCGTCTGTCTTATTAGCTGCTCTCAAAAAAATGAATTTAAGTGATATTACTTTTGCTTCTCCTGATGTTGGTGGTATCAAAACTGCTCGTTCTTATGCAAAAAAACTTAATTCTGATTTGATTTTGGTTGACAAAAGGAGACCTGCTCATAATGTAGCTGAAATCACCCATATTATTGGCGATATCAAAGATAAAAATATTATTTTAGTTGATGATATGATTGATACCGGTAGTACTTTCCTTAAATGTGCTGACGCTCTGAAAGAAAGAGGTGCCAAAGATATTATAGGTATTTGTGTTCATCCAATTTTCTCTGGTGCTGCACAAGAGTTGTTTGCAAAATCTGAGTCAGTTAGTAAATTATTCGTAACAGATACTATTCCTTTACAATTCGAATCCAATAAAATTGAAGTTGTTTCTGTTGCAGATTTACTTGGTGAAGCGATAATAAGAACACACGACAATAGATCTATTAGTTCTTTATTTGAAATTGAACGATAAAAATTAAAATTTAATGAAAATATTAAATTTTATTAAAAATGAAATTAAAAAATGTAATTTTAAGGTAATTCTATGAGTAATTTAATACTTAACGTCAAAAAAAGAGACACTGGAAAAAAAGCTTTAAGCAAAATCCGTAGTACAGATAATATACCAGGCGTATTTTATGGTAAAAATAATGAGCCAATTTCTATCACTGCAAATGTATTAGATTTAAGAACTATAGTTTATACTGATCAAACAAAAGTTTTTAGTCTTAATTTAGATGGCGATTCAACAGAAATTAGTTGTGTACTAAAAGACATTATGATTCATCCAGTTACAGACAAAATAGTTCATTTTGATTTGTTAGCTTTGACTCCTGGAAGAAAAATTATTGTTCAAACTCCTTTAAGACTAATTGGTACTGCTCCCGGTGTTAAAAATGGTGGAGTTTTATCACAAGTTATAAGAAAAGTAAAACTTAAATCTACTCCTGAAAATTTACCAGAATTTCTTGAAGTGAATATCTCAAAATTAGAAATTGGAAATAATGTTACTTTAGATACATTAAGAACCGATAAATTTGAAATTATGCTTAAAGAAAATCCAGTTGTCTGTACAGTTTTAGCTCCAAGAGTTAAGAAGACTGAAGAAACTGTTGGTAAAAAGAAATAATTGAAATATTAGAAAATATCAATTATATTATAATAATTTCATCACATACTACGTTTATAAAAAATATTAAGACTGCAATTGCAGTCTTTTTTTTTATTCGATTTATTTCTAATATTGATTCTTATATAGAAGATTTTAATAGAGTTTTAATAGAGTTGTAAAAAACTATGATTGATACGCATGCACATATTGATGGCAATGAATTTGATGATGATAGAGAATTAATAATTGATAGAGCCAAAAAAATCGGAATTACTAATATTATTATTCCAGCAATCGAGCCAAATAGATTTGAGAAATTATGGGAAGTTGTTAATTCTGATGATATGCTTTATTGTGGGTACGGAGTGCATCCAAACTCAGCAAATGAATATAATGATATTGCAGAAAAATACATTATTTCTAAATTAAATGAAAAAAAAGTTGTAGCAGTTGGTGAAATTGGTTTAGATTATTATTATGATTATAGTAGTAAAGAAACTCAAAGAAAAGTATTTGAGCAACAACTTAATATAGCTAAACAATACCTAAAACCTGTTATCGTTCATAATCGTGAATCTGATAAAGATATTTTGGATTTAATAGAATCTGTTCAAAATAATGGTGGTAACGAACTTACCGGCGTGTTACATTGTTTTAGTTCGGACATATCAATACTTAAAAAAGCTTTAGATTTGAATTTTTATGTTTCTTTTACCGGTAACATTACTTTCAAAAATAGTAAATTAGATGAAATCGTCAAATATGTACCAAATGATAAATTTATGATTGAAACAGACTCTCCTTATATAACACCAGTACCTTTTAGAGGTAAAAGGAATGAACCTTCTTATGTGTCTTATATTGCAGAAAAAATATCTGAAATTAAAAATATTGAAATTAAGGAAATAATTAATATGACTACTAAAAATGCTTTAAATCTATTTAAATTGAGTTTGATATTATTATGTTTTAACTTAGTTAACTTTTCAAATTTAGAAGCTCAAGTTCAAACCAATAATCAAAAAGCCCAAGTTCAAACTGACGAAGAAGAAGTATTAGAAGATGAATATTATGATGAAGAAGAAGTTGTCAATCCATATAAACGTAAATTGGGATTTGGTTTTTTTGGTGGACCTAATACTATAGTGGTAACTGAGTATTATAAACAAGGTGAAGGTCCAGATGGTGTAACAGAATTAAATAAATCTAATGAAGGATTTATTTTTTATGGTGGTTCATTACAATATTCACCATTTGATTTTTTAATTTTAGAATCAAGTTATTATACTTCAAAAGATAATAAACTTGCTCTTCAATTTCCAGGAAGAGAAGCAGATTATTATAATGGTTTTGAAATTAGTTCTTTATGGATTGCAAATCCGACTAAAAGAATAAACTTTTTTGGTGGGGTCGGTGGCACTTTATTGATGAATAACTTAAATAATGAAAAATCAACAGCTTTTGGTCTTAATTTTAGTATTGGCTTTATTGGTAATATTAAATTTGATAATGTTGGTTTATTTAATATTGTTGCTCAATGGAGATTAAATCCAAGATTTGGAAGACAAGAACAATCTTTTCCACAAGCAGTCCCTAATACTAATCCTGCACAATTTAAAACTGTAGAATTGGAAGCAAGTCAATTCTTTTCTATGCCGCGCTTTTCTTAAATTTGGTATCCCGAATTTTAAATATAGAATAAACATAGTAGAAATAATTAATATTCTATTAACTTACAAAAAAAATCAAAAGATAGCTCTCAAAATTGAAAATATCAATTTTTTTATTAATTTGTAAAGATAAAGTTTTGTAAATATAAAATTATATTTTATATTATAGTTTATCTTTATTAATAAAATGAATAGTAAGTTAATTGGTATAATAAAAGCACTCGGTCCAGGAATTTTATTTGCTGGTGCTGCAATAGGAGCTTCTCACTTAATTCAATCTACAAGAGCAGGAGCATCATTCGGCTTTGCATTATTACCAATGGTAATTTTATCCAATCTATTTAAATATCCATTTTTTGAGTTCGGGCAACGTTATCCCAATATATGTAATGAATCTTTGATAGATGGTTATAATAAATTAGGGAATTGGGAAGTTAAAGTATTTTTTATCTTGAATCTATTTACTTCTGTAATAAGTACTTGTGGTGTTACAATTGTTACATCTGCTCTGTCAATAAGTTTTTTGAAATTATTTAATATTGATATTAATATTAATTTAATGACTGCTATTATTTTAATATCTACTATTTTATTGCTCAAAATAGGGCAGTACAATCTTTTGGATAAAATTGTCAAAATTTTAATATTTACTCTTACTATATTCACAACAATAGCTTTTGTTGTTGCTCTCATCAATGGTAATCAAATCAAACCAGACTTTATAGAACCTCATTTATGGGAAATGGCAAATGTAGGATTCTTTATATCTTTAATGGGTTGGATGCCTGCACCAATTGAAGCATCTGTATGGCAATCTTTGTGGGCTTTAGAAAGAGAAAAAGCTACCAACTACAAACCCACACTCAAAGAAACTTTAATTGACTTTAACATCGGTTATATAATCACTTCAGTTTTAGCTGTATTTTTTGTTGGATTAGGTGCTTTGGTTATGTACGGTTCGGGTGAAGTTTTCTCAGATAGTGGAATTGTTTTTTCTTCGCAGGTAATTAGTCTATATGTAAAAACTCTTGGTAATTGGAGTTTGCCAATTATTACCGTGATAGCACTTATTACAATGGCTTCTACCACCCTAACAGTTGTTGACGCATATCCAAGAAGTTTAGAAAATTGTATTAATATTATTTTTACCAAAACAAAAGAAAATAAAAATGTTTATTGGATAATTATTTCACTAATGTCATTATTTAGTTTTGTAATATTAATGATATTTACAGATAAGTTAAAAACTATGGTTGATTTTGCTACTGCAATTTCTTTTTTGTCAGCTCCAATATTTGGTTATCTAAATTATAAGTTAGTAACAAGTGATTTGATGCCAGAACATGCCAAGCCTAATATGATTTTAAAAGTACTCAGTTGGGTTGGATTAATATTTTTGACATTATTTAGTTTGTTTTATATTTGGAGTTTGATTAGATAATTTGATTTATTGATTTGATTAGATTATTAGGTTTGATTATGTAATTTCTTAATTATTTTTCAAAAAATGAAAAATACAACAAAAATGAAAAGTAAGTGTTTTAGAAAATATAATTGTGAAATAAGGACAAAAGCAAGAATTGATTAGAGAAATAGAAAAAGAAATAAAACAAGATAAAAAAAGCATATCAAATAAAGAGTTTGATATTGATTTAATAACTGAACATAATGAATTATCAAAAGTATTTGCTTTTGCTATCTGTATACAAACTGGCTCAAGAAATGAAAAATTAGAGATAAATGGAATTTCGCATTTACTCGAACATTTAATTTTCAAACGCTCTAATAGAAAATCAGCCAAACAAATTGCAAATAAATTTGAAGAACTTGGAGCTTTAGCCAATGCATTTACTTCCAAAGAAAATATCGTCTTTTATGTAAGAGGTCTTAATGAAAACATTAAGCCAATTATGAATTTAATGTTTGAAATTGTTTATAACGCAAAGTTTATTTTGAAAGAAGTAGAAAAAGAAAAACTAATTATTCTTGATGAAATTAATTCTTATGATGATGATGCAGAAGAATCTATTTATGAAATTGGTGAAAAATTAATCTTTGATTCAAACCCACTTTCTTACACTATAACTGGAAATAAGAAAAGTCTTAGTAATATTGACTTGAATTCATTGAATGAATATTACAACAACAACTTTAATTTAAGTAACTCTAAATTTACTTTTATTGGAAATTTCGATGAAAATACTATCAAAAAATTAATTTTCACTTTGTTTTCTAAAAACTCAATTAATCAAAAAGAAAGTTTACCAATAGAGACTTCCAAAATCACAGAGATGGAAGTAAAAATATTAAATAAAACTATAATTAAGGATTTTAGTCAAAGTCATTTATTATATTTATTACCTTTAATTAATTTAAATGAAGAAGAGAAAATTATCTTAAATTTACTAAATTTGCTTTTTGGTGAAAGTATGAGTTCCCGCCTTTATTATCGATTTAGAGAATCTAATGCACTGTCATATTCTGTATATTCGAGTATCCAAGCTTATTCTGAATGTATTGTATTTTATATTTATTTAAGTCTTGACAAAACTAAACTAAAAAAAGCAAATGAAATTCTGGAAAAAGAAATTAATAAATTGATAAATGGGTCAATTGAAAAGAAAGAATTAAAAAGGTCAAAAGAGCAGTTAAAAACTTCCATTTATGTCGATAATGAAAGTCTAACAGAAAGATTAATTAATTTGCTTAAATTAAACAAAAATAATCTAAATGAATTTAGTTATGAAAATTTTATCAACAAGTTAAATAAAATTGACACAAATATGATAAATGAATTTTGTCGCACCAAATTAAATTTAGATAAATTTAGTAAAATAACTTACAAAGAAAAATCTTAATCAATAAATATATTAATTACTTTAAATTAACAATTCAATATTATGAGCGAAAACAACACAATTGAAATTAAAAATCTGAAAAAAAATACTTTAATTGACAAATTTCTCAATAGAATCGAAAGGTTGGGTAATGCACTGCCTCACCCTGCTACTTTATTTTTAATATTTGCATTGGCTGTGATTGTAATATCGTGGATAGTTGCAAATTTTGACGTTAGTGTTATTCACCCTGGAACTAAAGCAATTGTCAAACCATTTAATCTAATTTCAAAAGAAGGTCTACATAAAATATTAACTGAAATGGTTGTAAATTTTACTTCTTTTGCTCCTCTAGGAACTGTATTAGTGGCTATGTTGGGTATCGGAATTGCAGAAAGTAGTGGATTATTTAGTACTTTGATAAAGTTGATTGTTAACTCATCACCAAAAAAATTAATTACATTTGTGATAGTATTCGCTGGTGTTATGTCTAATATGGCTTCTGAAGTGGGTTATGTATTATTAGTGCCACTTGGTGGGATAATTTTTATGGGATTTGGAAGACATCCAATAGCAGGTTTGGCTGCAGCTTTTGCGGGTGTTTCTGGTGGATACAGTGCAAATTTATTGTTAGGAACAATTGATCCACTATTATCTGGTTTATCGACTGAAGCAGCTCAAATTATTGACATAAATTATATAGTAAATCCAGCCGCAAATTATTATTTTATGTTCGTTTCTACATTTTTTATTGCTGCTGCTGGAACTATAGTAACAGAAAAAATTGTTGAACCGCGGCTCGGTAAATATGTAGATGAAAACAATTCTACTAATACAATTACCAAAGAAGAACAAAATATGAAGACTTTAGACAAAAGAGAAATTAAAGGTCTGATATATTCATTAGTAAGTTTATTATTTATAGTTGCTATAATTTTACTTGGTACTGTCCCACAGTATGGATTTTTGAGAGACCCCAAGACATTTGAGTTACTTCATTCACCATTTATGTCTGGTATTGTTGCAATTATATTTTTATCCTCTGCAATAGCAGGTATTTTTTATGGAATCGGAGCAGGTACATTCAAAAGTGATGCAGATGTTATGAAAGGAATGGGGAAGTCCATTGAAGCTTTGGGTGGGTATATAGTTTTAGTTTTTTTTGCTGCACAATTTGTGGCATTTTTTAAGTGGACTAACCTTGGATTAATTTTTGCAATCAAAGGAGCAAGTGTATTACAAGCAACTGGGCTTGGCATTGTGCCACTTTTAATTTTATTTATTATATTATCTGCATTCATTAATCTGATTATGGGTTCTGCTTCTGCCAAATGGGCTATTATGGCACCTGTATTTATTCCGATGTTTATGATATTGGGCTATTCACCAGAATTAATTCAGTGTGCTTATAGAGTTGGAGATTCTGTAACTAATGTTATATCTCCAATGATGTCTTATTTTGCCCTTATAGTAGCATTCTTAAGCAAATATGACAAAAAAGCAGGTATTGGTACAGTCATAGCAACTATGCTCCCATATTCGTTTGTATTCTTTATAATATGGACAATATTATTTTTGATATGGTTTGGTTTGGGATTACCATTAGGACCGGACAGTCCTTTATATATTCCAATTAAATAGTTCAATTATTTATCTTAAAATAAAAATTAAACAAAAAAAAGACTATTCATTGGATAGTCTTTTTTTTGATACAAAATTATTATTTTTCATTGATTAAAGATATAATTATAAAAATTATGGATAAAATCTAATCGTAAAATCACTCATAAAATCAAATCCCAAATTTGGGGTTAAACCTACAAGTGGTCCTATTTGAAATGAAAATTCAAATGGCGAATTTCTAGGTACAAAGTTAACTCCTAACATACCTCTTGCTCCGAGTCCAAAGGTTTTATCATCTCTATAATAAAATCTATCATTTTTCCCTTTTCTAATCCAGCCACTATTTCCATTACCAAGACCAACCAAAACCCCACCTGCTAAATGCACATTAAACATCGTACTATTAAACGCATTATAGTGTTGCATATAGTCAGCACCTATTGTCAAATCACCAAAATAAGAATTACCGATATAGAAGTTGTAAGCCTCCGAATTACCTGTCCAATACTTTAAAGTAGCACCTGTTGGGTCATTAAGAACTACTCCAACCCCAACGGATTTTCCTTTTGGGCTTTGTGCCGTTGACAAATTGATACTTAATAAAAAAACTAAAGTCAGCAGTAAGTGTTTCATTTTTTTTCCTTTTTAATGAAATGGATATTAATAAAATAAACATTTTATTTTATAAAAACAATTTACGATATATATTATAATAGTTGTTGTAAATGTTAAAAAAAATTAATATATTTATTTTTTTAGTCTTAGCTTTGCTATTGCCTCAATGTGATAGGTTTGTGGGAACATATCTACTGGTTTGACTGTAATAATTTCATATTTTTCGGATAATAATTCACAGTCTCTCGCCATTGTTGTAGGATTACAGCTTACATAAGTAATTTTTGGAATTTCTAACTCCAATAGATGATTAATTACATTATTATGAATTCCAGCTCTTGGTGGATCTATAATTATATTATCGGGCTTGTCTATTTTCCTAAAAATATCTGGTAATGTTTTGGTATGTAAATCAACTGCATAAAATTCTGTATTAGTTATATCATTTAATGCAGAATTTGATTTGGCATCAAATATTGATGATTCGACTAACTCTAATCCTATTACTTTTTTTACAAATTTTGAAGCAGGTAGTGAAATTGACCCAGTACCACAATATAAATCCCATAGTATTTCATCTGACTGTAATTCTGAATAATCTAAAATACTTTGAATGAAATTATTTAGTTGTGAAGGATTTGTTTGAAAAAATGAAAATGGACTTATCTGGAATTTCACGCCGAGAATATCTTCCAATAAATAATCTTTGCCATAAAGTGTATGATGTTCAATTATTTTTACTGGTGAATTTAATTCTTTTTGCGCAAAAATTACAGAACTTACATAATCAAAATCAAAAATTATTTTTGCCCAAATATTAATATGATTCATTTCATTTTCATCAGGATTTGGATTAGTTATGAGTATTATCATAAAATTATCCTCATATTGAGAGTGTCTGATGATAAGATTTCTTAATAATCCAGTGTGCTCTCGAGCTGAGTTTGCGGTAATATTGTTTGATTTAAGATATTTTTTGGTAACTTGGAATATTTCATTTGCTTTGTGCTGTTGGAGATGACAAATATTCAAATCCAAAACTTTATCAAAAGCACCAGCAATATGCAAACCAAATGCAAAGTTTTTATCTATAATTGGATTTTCTTCTTTGTCTTGATTATTCATTTCTTCGGGTGTGAGCCATCGCTTATTAGCAAATGAAAACTCCATTTTATTACGATAATAAAATTCTTTAGGTGCATTTAATATCTTTTCAAAATTTCCAACTTCAACTTTATGTAATCTCTGAAATGATTCTTTTACATTTAATTCTTTCCACTTTAATTGTTCCGAATAAATCAAATCTTGTCTTTTGCATCCACCACAATTATCAAAGTGTTCACATAATGGTTCAATTCTATTTTCGGATTTTTGTAAAATTTCGACAGTTTTACACTCAACATAGTTTTTTTTATTTTTAGTTAGTCTTGCTCTAACTGTATCCCCAGGGACTGCACCCTCAACAAAATGCACCATTCCGTCAATTCTACCAACACTCACACCATTAAATCCAGAGGATTCAATTTCTAATTCAACAAAAACATCAGGTTTTTTCTTTTTTGAAATGTTCATTTTTAATATTTGAAGTTAATACTTTGATTTTTTAATTAGACTTATCGCAATTTATCAGAAATAATCAGAAATTATAAAAAATACTAATTATAATTATACAAAAATAGTTAAAGATTAGATAAAAATAGTAAAAAATAAGAAACCCCAACTATATTAAGAATATTTATAGTTAGGGTTAAATTTATTTTGGTTAAAATTAAGCGTGTAAATTCTAATTAGTTGTTATTTTATTTATCTTTTTTCAATTTATTTATCAAACTTTCAGGTAATATTTTTTTGATACTCTTTTTAATGTTAGATTTAAAGTTTGTACCATCATCATCTTTAGAATCATCAGAATCTGGTCTTTGTTTAAATAAAGTTGAATGTTCATTTGATAAATTACCATCATCTCTTCCATTTGTATAATAATACAACGCCAATGACTTACGACTTCTATCCTCTGGGCAATTTAATGGATTTGGGTGTCCGTGATAAGAGTTGCTCGTTGTGCTAAACATTGCGATTCTGTTGAATAAAGGTAATATCTTTTTGACAGAACCTTGCATTTGAGTATCCCAAAGTTCAAAATGACCTCCGTATTCTTCTTCCCAATCTTTATTCAAATACAACAATAAATTTATTCTTCTATCTAAATTAAACTTTGGATGAAAATTAAAATCAGCGTGTATTTTTAGGTATCCGCCTTTTTTAATCTCGTGATGACCACCACCAACAAACAAAGGGTCTGGAATTAAGTTCTTTATTCCGGTTAATCTTTCCAAAAATTCCAAAATCGGTTGAGAATTTAAGTAGTGCATCAATTTTAGTGTTTCAGCACCGAATAAATACTCTCCCTCTGAAGCTAATTTTTTTTCATAAGCATTATTGAATTTTACAGATTTTATTTGGTCTAAATCTGGAAATTCCGCAATTAATTTATTCAATTCTTCAACTTGAAAAAATTCATCAATATAAATATTAGGAAAAGGTTCTGAATTTTTGTATTCATTGCTTAATGAGTCAGCAAACTTATGCAATTCTTCAATTGTCTTACCAGTATATAGTTCGGTTAGATTCATAATTAATCACTTTTATCTTTTTTCTTAATAATTCTAAATTTAGGTTTAGTATCTTCAACCACTTTTTTCTTTGGCACTTTGATTGTTTTACCTCTAGAGTCAGTAATTTTTTCTCTGATTACTTTATTTACTTTATTAGTTTTGTTAGCTTTTTTGGCTAACTTTTCTTTTTCTTTCTCATCTTTCGAAGCTTTTGCTTCAATAATTTTAGCTTTCCCTGGATTTGCCTTCAAAAAGTCTTCAACTATTTTTAGACAATCTTCTTCAGACAAGTCTTCAATATTAGTATTTTTGGGTATTTTATAATTTTCTTTTTTATAGAATAAATATGGTCCCCATCTACCTTTTAGTATTTGCAAATCAGGATTATTATCAAATATCCTTAATTTCTTTTCAGCTGCCTTTTTTCTACCCAAAATTATTAATTCGATACTTCTATCTAATTCGATTGCATAAGGGTCATCAGTTTTTTCTAATGAATAAAAGCTTGAATTATGAACTACATAAGGTCCAAATCTACCGATATTTGCTTTGATTTCTTTACCTTCATATTCCCCAACAATTCTTGGCAATCCGAATACACTTAGTGCTTCTTCTAATGTAATTCTTTCGATTGACATACCTGCTCTTAATGAGGCAAATTTTTTGTCTTCATCTTCACTATCACCAATCTGTGCCAAAGGTCCGTATTTTCCAAGTCTAACAGAGACTTGTTTGCCTGTTTTTGGGTCAATACCTAATATTCTATTACCGGCTACTCTTTCCGCATTTTGCGAGGTTATCTCTACATTTTGATGGAATGGAGTATAGAAATCTTTTAACATTTGATTCCATACTATATTACCTTTTGCAATTTCATCAAATTGATTTTCAACATTTGCAGTAAAGCTATAATCCAAAATATCATTAAAATTATCAACAAGAAAATCATTTACCAATAGTCCAATATCAGTAGGGAATAGCTTGCTTTTTTCTCTACCGATGACCTCAGTTTCCATTAATTCTTCAATTAAACCATTTTTCAAAATGATTTTTTTATAATTTCTATTTTTACCTTCTCTATCTTCTTTAACAACATAACCTCTTTTCTGAATAGTAGAGATTGTTGGTGCATAAGTAGATGGTCTACCAATACCTAATTGCTCTAATCTTCTAACTAAACTTGCCTCAGTGTATCTGGCAGCAGGTTTAGTATATTTTTGAGTAGCAGTCAATTCAATTAAATTTAGTTTATCGCCAACTTTTACTGGTGGCAATATTTTTCCTTCGTTGTCATCATCGTCTTCAATATTGTCATCGTCTTTTGATTCCAAATAAACTACCAAAAAACCATCAAACTTGATTACTTCACCGATTGTAAGCAATTTATCTGAATTTTTAGTATTTTGAACAGTTATGATAGTTCTTTCGATATCAGCATTTGACATTTGAGAAGAAATAGCTTTTTTCCAGATTAATTCATATAATCTATTTTCTTGACTATCAGCAAAAAGTGATTTTTTGTTAAAATCTGTTGGTCTTATTGCCTCGTGTGCCTCTTGAGCAGAGTCTAATTTCGTTACATAATTTCTTGGATTCGAATATTTTGTTCCATAATTACTAATAATTGAATTTTTTGCAGATTCTATTGCCAAAGAAGATAAATTCACAGAGTCGGTTCTCATATAAGTTATATGACCAGATTCGTATAACTTCTGAGCAACAATCATAGTTTGTGTTATCGAGAATCCTAATTTCCTACTTGCTTCTTGTTGTAAAGTTGATGTTGTAAAAGGTGCAGAAGGCGATTTTTTGGTTGGTTTCACTTCCAAATCACTCACAAAGAAATCACCATTTTTACTTTCATTTAAGTATTCTAATACTTTTATTTCATTATCATAATTATGTTGATTTTTGGCAACAAAGTTATATTCTTTATTATTAATGTTAGTGTTAAATTCACCTTTTAATTGGTAAAATGGATTAGCACCAAAATTATTAATTTCACGCTCCCTTTCGATTACAATTCTTGTGGCAACAGACTGCACTCTACCAGCAGATAAATTTGGCTTTATTTTTTTCCATAAAACTGGCGAAAGCTCAAACCCGACTAATCTATCCAATACTCTTCTTGCTTGCTGTGCATTCACCAAATTATAATCAATAGTTCTTGGATTTGCGATTGCATTTAATATTGCAGTTTTTGTAATTTCGTGAAAAACTATTCTTTTTGTATTTTTTTCTGATAATCCAAGAGTTTCATACAAATGCCACGAAATTGCCTCTCCCTCTCTGTCCTCATCCGATGCAAGCCATACCATTTCGACATCTTTGGATAATTTTCTAAGTTCGTTTACTAATGGTCTTTTATCTTCCGAAATTTCATAGTTTGGTATAAAACCATTTTTGATGTCAATTGCATCATCACCTTTGGAAAGGTCTCTTATATGCCCATAACAAGATTTAACAATAAAACTTTCGTCCAAAAATTTTTCAATTGTTTTTGCTTTTGCTGGTGATTCTACTATTACTAGATTTTTGATTACTTTATTTGGCATAATTTAAAGTTTAATTGACTCTTTATTCTAATTGATTATTATAAATCACTATTTGTTAAAAATGACTATTTATATTTTTTATTCGTTATATGTTATATCAAAAAACATATTAATTAAAACGTATTAATTGAAATATTTTAGTTGAAACATTGAAAAAAATAAAAAAAATAAAAAAATAATTATTTTCAAAAAATAGTAACTTTTTTTACTTTATATTTGTTTTATACATATTAACAAAACAAAACTATAAATAAAATTATGAAAAATAAAATATTGCTTTATTTATTTAACAAAAAAAATAATTCCAAACTTTTTTCTGACAACAAAACTAATTTTAGTAATAAACTTAAAACTTCATTATTAAATTTATCTTTATTGGCTGCATTTTTATTCATTAATATTAATTATACTCACGCTAAAGATAATGTTTATGATGCAAATAATCAATTTTATGCTGATAGAATTACTTTCAAAATAAATGTAGAAAGTGATTTATTTGATGAATGGAAATATTCTAACCGAAATACACTTACCAAAACATTTTTATTTTTAGAAAAACTTTACCCAAATAGTAAAATTAATATTGCACCATTTATTGATGATAAATTAATCAAAGCAACAAATAAAAGATATTTTGAATTGATACCGCAGTGTATTAAAGACTCACAAAAAAATAATAAACCTCAAAACAACAATTTAAAAAATGCAGAAACTTTAAATAATGATTTGGATAATGAAATAGATAAAAAAATAGATAATTTATTTGCTATCGGACAAATTAAGTTTGATAATAAAATTAATAATAATGAATTATTGAATTTGATAGAAATATTAAAGTTAGTTGATGGTATTGAGTTTGTAGAATTAGAATACAAAAACTATATTTTTGTAACACCAAATGATAGTTTATTTGACCAACAATATTACCTAAAAAGTGTCAATGCGATTGAAAGTTGGGACTTGGCTGACGAAAGCAAGCCTGCAATAGTAGCTATAGTTGATACTGGTGTATTAACAACTCACGAAGATTTGATGAGTAATATTTATATTAATACAAATGAGTTTGGACTTGACGACAACGGACAATTAAAATCAACAAATGGTATTGATGATGATAATAATGGTTATATAGATGATTACAAAGGTTGGGATTTCGCCTCTAATTCTGATGTAACTGGTCAAGATAATAATCCTGACCCAGGGAATGTACACGGAACTCACGTTGCTGGTATCGTTGGCGCAGTACAAAATAATACTGTCGGTATTGCTGGCGTTGCCAAATATGTAAAATTATTGGCTGTAAAATGTGGAGTAGATGACCCGAATGCAAATTATATAGCTGCTGGATATCAAGGGATACTATATTCTGCGGCAATGGGAGCATATACGATAAATTGCTCTTGGGGTGGTTCTGGGTTAGGTACCGCAGAAAATGAAATTCTAAAAACTGCAAACGAACTTGGTAGTATAATAGTCGCTGCTGCTGGTAATAATGGCAGTGACCTTGCTTTTATGCCTGCCTCGAGCCAATATTGTGTTTCAGTAGCTTCTTCTAATTCTGAAGATTTAAAATCTGGTTTTTCTAATTTTAATATTGCTGTTGATATTACTGCCCCTGGTTCACAAATTATGTCCACAGTTTTGGATAATCAATATGCTTCGTTTAATGGAACATCAATGGCATCTCCGGTTATAGCTGCTGCTATAGGTGTAATGAAAGCAAATAATTATAATTTTACAAACAAACAGTTGATTTCCTTCGTTAGAGCAAATAGTGATAATATTGATACATTGAATACATTCTTTGCTGGTAAATTAGGAAGTGGAAGATTAAATTTACGAAAAGCATTAAACAAAGATGTAAATAAATTTGCACAATTAATAAATCAAACTGTATATTATCAAAATATTGATAATATATTAGTTGGTGGAGATATAGTCGAAATTGATTATGAAATTGAAAATATACTAACTGATTGCCAAAATGTTAGTATCAAAGTAAGTCTATTTAATGATAAAAATGATAGTAGTAAAGTTGCAATTGGTGGGATGAAAAGTGGAGATATTTATAAAAACGATTTAATTAATAGAATAAAATATCAAATACCTGAAAATCTTCCTTTAAATACCGAGATTTTATTATCTTTTGAGATTTATGAAAATGAAGAAAAAATTGGAATTAGTTTTATTAAATTAATTGTAAATCCATCTTATCGTACAATGAATTATAATAATATATCTGCTACTTTTAATCATATTGGGCATATTGGTTATAATGACTTCCCACAAAATCTACAAGGTCAAGGATTGAATTTCAGACAAGGTAGTAATTTGTTATTCGAAGGTGCCTTGATGGTTGCAGATACTAATAGAAAAATATTAAAAAATATTGCTCGAACAAGTGGAGCCGGTGGACAAAATCGTGAATTCTTTTCAGAAATTCCTTTCAAAAAATCTCAAAAAATTGGCTTTGTACTTGGTGAAGCAAAGTTTAAAGATTATAGAAATGATTTGCCTTCATTGGACACAATAGATTTGGATTTAGATGTTCATCAGAGTGTTTATCAATACACAACAGCAAACGATTCGAATTATATAATCATAAAATATGATTTAACAAATAACTATTCTGAGAAAACAGAAAATCTATTTTTTGGATATTATTTTGATTGGGATATTGGATTGAGTGGAAAAGATAATATTTGTTATTGGGATAAAATTAATAATATAGGTATTCAATACAACTCTACTGATTCTAATTTGACTAAAATTGCAGTTGCAAGTTTAGATGATTTGCCAAATAACTTTTATGCTATTGATAACGATGGAACAAGTGAGGATCATATTGGAGTTTATGACGGGTTCTCAAGGGAAGAAAAAACAAAAGTAATTTCAAATGGAATTTTGAGAGAAACATCAAATTCAAAAGATGCGTCAATGGTAATTGGAGTAGGACCTCTGAGTATTGATGCAAATGAAACTAAAACTATTCACTTTGTAATCGCTTGTGCTGAAACTATCGAAAATTTGCCTTTAGAAGTGCAAAATGCAAAAAATAAGCTAAACTCTGGAACATTAAGTATTAATCAAGGCAACAATAAGGATTTTTTGAACAATCAATCGTTTTTGGTCTACCCAAATCCTGCAAATAATTTTATTGAATTAAAGAAAAATCCACAAAGCTCAGTTAGTAATTTAGAAGCTAATAAATTGAATAATATTGAAATTTATAATTTGAATGGGGAATTATTAATTAAAACTGAATTTAGTTTTAACGATTTAGATATTAATAATAATTTGGCTAATCAAAGTATTGACAACAAAATAAATATAGAAAAACTTCAAAACGGAATATATTTAATTTTGCTTAAAAAGGATAATGACTTGATTCAATTTGATAAATTAGTAATTCAGAAATAAAATAAAATCTCCTATTTTCGTTTGTACATTCGCACTTAAACTTAATTAAAGATAATTTAATAAAGTATAAATAAAAATATAAAAGTAAATTAAACTTAAAAAACGGAACAAAAATGAGCGAAAATATATCTTCTCAATTTAATAACTATTTAGTCCCTATAGTTATCGAACAAACAAGTCGTGGCGAAAGGTCTTATGATATTTATTCAAGATTACTAAAAGACAGAATCATTTTCTTAGGTACTCCAATTGATGACCAAATTGCAAATATTGTAATTGCACAATTATTGTTTTTATCTTCACAGGACCCAACCAAAGATATTAATATTTATATTAATTCACCTGGTGGTAGTGTTAGTGCAGGGTTGGCTATATATGACACTATGCAATTTGTAAAAGCAGACATAAGCACTATTTGTGTTGGTATGGCAGCTTCGATGGGACAAATATTACTTACTGCTGGCGCCAAGGGCAAAAGATATTCATTGCCAAACTCTAGAATTATGATGCACCAGCCGAGTGGTGGAGCTCAGGGGCAATCGTCTGATATTGAAATCTATACAAGAGAAATGATTAAAACTCGTGATACATTATACAATATTATTGCTAAACATACTGGAAAAGACTTTGAGCATATTAAGAAAGATGCAGATAGAGATTTTTATATGACTTCTCATGAAGCGGTAGAATATGGTATCATTGATAAAGTATTGGACAATACTCCAGCTCTTGCCGTAGCAGAAACTGAAACAGTGGTAGAATTCAAATTAACAAACACTTAATGAATGTTTTGATAAAGATTTGAAAAAGATTTGAAAAAATCCTAAAAAAAATAGAAACAAGTAAAATCAAATAGTTAATTTTAGATTATAAAAACAAGGTTGCTTT
>JBDNHS010000324.1:0-2976 GCA_041688685.1 Kapaibacterium sp. (SeqCode) | reverse complement strand
TAGCAGAACCATAAGTTCCTGCCGTAACGCCACTATTTTCTAATTTTAAACCAGTTACTGCACCGTCTGCTATTTTAACTGTTGTTACTGCTAAATTTTTAATATTCAAACCAGCTGTATAATTACCATTAATATCGCCAGCTACATTTGTACTTTCGTTATCTCTTGTTAAATTCGCATCGATTCTTGCATCTGCAACTGTACCAGTAGTAATGTTTGTACCATTAAGATTTGTAAGACCACTTCCGTTACCAGTTATAATACCAGATGCAGTCAAATTTCCATTTAATACTTGATTACCATTTACTAATAAAGCATTTCCACCAGTTCCAGCATTAAGGTTTAATGCATGTCCAGCACCAGTATTTGTAATTGTAATTACAGCATTTGGAGCAGCTACATTTGCAGTAAATGTATTTGCAGAAGTAGTATTGATGTTAGAAGCAGTCAAACTTCCAGTAGTTATAATATTTTGATTACCAAAATTAGGAACAATTTTGCTACCTGAAATTGAAGCAAAATTTGAAATATCTTCATCTATAATCGTTAAATTTTCAATTTTGTCAGTACTTACAGCGTTACTGCTAATACTTCTGTTTTGAACAGCACCATTATCAATTTTAGCAGGTGTAATTGCGTTATTAGCAATTTTATCTTCTGTAACTGCAAAATTTCTAATTAATGGAGCAGGATAAGTACCTGTCAAATCTCCAGTAGCTGGACCAGCAGGCAATGTAGTTACATCTGCAGCTAATTTATCCATTCCAATTGAACCATTAGGTATATTTTCAATAATTGCACCTGGTCTAATTGTTGGATTTGGCAATCTACCAACTAAATCTCCACCCAATATTTTCACTTCATCTTTTAATGAAGACAATCCAATTGCATTATCTAATACTCTGTCCGCTAATACTGCTTTTGCCGCTACATTTGCTGTTTCGGCATTACCAGCATTAATTGCATAAGGAGCAGCGGTTAATCTTGTTCTCGGTAATGGTTCATTAGCTCCAATTCTCACTTGTAACCAATATTCTTTATCAAATTCTATATTGAATGGATCATCTATTCCTAAAACAACATCCATCAAACTATTTTCGATAGTTACACTTTTTACTTCCGTCCAAACTGATGTACCACCTTCTTCAGTTTCATAAATGTCAAATGTTACCGCTGTAGTTAGATTTACAGGTAATGGTCCATCAATTACCGATGCTTGATAATTAATCAGTCTTGGAATTGCAGCATAAGTTGGTAGAATTGGCTGTGATGTCAAGCCAAATGCTACTACTGCACATAATAAAAGAAACTTTTTCATAGTTTACTTTCCTATATATATTTTTTAAATTACTTTTTATTTCTATTTTGATAATTATTATTTAAATAACAATTATTTAGCAATTACCATAATGTTTCTAAGAGTATAAACATTTTGGTTACTACTTCCAATTGGACTAACAGTTAACTCATATAAATAAGTACCATTACCAACTGCCAAACCATTACTTCCAATTACATTCCAATTCAAACTGTGTTCACCACCTGATTGAATATCATTGAATAAAGTAATAATTTCTTGACCTGTAATATTATATATTTTCAACATTACTCTACTGTCAGAATCTATTTTATAAGTAAAGTTCGTAAAGTTATTAACCGGATTGGGATAGTTAGTAATGTGTTTTTTGACTTCTATTTGATTAGGAGTCTCAACCGACAACCACAAAAACGGGTTAATAGTCCAATAACCTTGATAAACAAAATTTATGGGTGGGTTATTTTGAGCTTTACCAATCACAGGTTGACCAACCGAATTACCTACAATATATTTCCCATCTGCTACATTAGATCTTCCACCGCCACTACCGACTAACTGTCTGACTATACGAATTTGGGAATGTGAAAATTCACTCAGTAATATAAATGAGACTAATAATAGTCCAATATATACTTTTGATTTTTTCATTTTATCTCCATTAAATTAATAATATATTTTATTTCAATTTTATTTTTTGTAAGTTTTTAGCAGATATTATTTCTCTTATAATTAAGCAAACAATAAAACTGTACAAATCTAAATAAACGTTACAAAAATTGTGCCTTAAAAGAATTTAATAATAGAATACTATATTTTCGATTACAATATTTACATAATTATATAGATTATATATGAGTTAACAAACATCAGAACCAATCTATTTTTTAATACTATTTTAAAATAATTATGTATATATAAGTAAAATCCCCTAAATTTTGCACTAAAATTTAGGAATTTGCACTCCATAGTATTGTAATTTAACATAACTTATGAGAAAAATCAAAAAAAATTAAAATTTATATTTATTAACTAATGTTAATTTATTTTTCACGCGAATCTATGACCTATTTTTAATTTTTTTTTAATTTTACATTTATTATTAAATTATTCAACTTCTTCAAATATTTTTTGTTTACATATTTACCTATGTCAAAATAAATTAGAAAAAATTATGAATTCATATTCATTAATTATTATTCACAATCTACTTATAATACAAAAGTAAATAAATTAACTTTAAAAAAAAACAAAACAAGGAAAATTTATTAATTATTTTTAATTTTTATTACAAAATTTATATAATTAATGAAATAGTGTGTAATTTGTTACACAGGTTACTATATATACTTCTTTCTTATTACACAAAAAGAATTAATTGCTATTTTTTAGTATTGAAATTTTTTGGTAGTAAATGCGGTTCCCCCCGGATTTACAAAAACAAAAAAAGAATAAAATAATTAGAATTGGATTTTTTGATAAATTCTGACTAATTCTACAAGATATTCTAAATAAAATCTTAAATTTAATTGTTATTATTTTTATAATATATTTAATTCTATTTTTTGCTTTACGAAACAAAATTAACTTTAAATATTATAATTTCCAAATTAGATTTTATATTTTTTTAAAAAAACGTAATTTATTTTAAAATAATCACC
>JBDNHS010000323.1:0-3814 GCA_041688685.1 Kapaibacterium sp. (SeqCode) | reverse complement strand
ATTTATAAATGGTAATTATCAATTGATTGTCAAAAGTTTTGACGATTTTTACAGAACCCCAACAATTGAAGATAGTTTATTGTTTAGTTATAATTATAGTACAGATAATTATATTCATTTGGTAAGATTAGAACAATCAGACAACAAACTAAAATTATTTTTTAATGATAGTATTAATTTTCAAGACGTTACAATAAACAATTTTGAATTAATGCCTTATGGAAGAATAAATGAATTAGTTTATAATTATAATGAATTTGATAATGAAAAGAGTATATCAAATAATATAACTTTATATTTAGATGATTATATATTTAAAAATACACAAGGCATAATTTATAACATAAAAGCCAAAAACATTAAGTCTATAAACAACTTAGAGATGACCCAAAATGAAGGTTCTTCACTCTCCTTTGTATTGAGACAAAGTTCTCTTAATGAAGTATATACTTTACCTAATCCATTTAAATATTCAAAGAATGAACTTTTGACTTTTGGAAATTTGACACTTAATTCAAAAATTGAGATATATGATTTGAATGGAAATATACTCAAAGAATTAGTTGAGAATGATGGAGATGGTGGTATAACTTGGGACCTAAAAGATAAAAATAACAACTTAATAATCGAAGGTATATACCTATATAAAATAACTGGTTTGAACGACAATGGAGAAAATTTTGAATCAGAACTCAAAAAATTTGCTGTTTTACCTTAGTTGTATTACTTTAAGTTTGACTATCTTTGAATTGAAATATTGAAAATATTTGAACAAAAGAATTATTATTCAAATTAATTATTAAAAATCAAGAAATAAATAAATACAAATGAATTTTATAAATCCTTTTTATCTTTTTGGCTTATTAGCCGCAACTGTCCCTATTATTATACATTTACTTAATTTGAGAAAACAGAAAAAAGTGGAATTCTCTACTTTGATTTTTCTCAAAGAAATGCAAAAAACGAAAATCAGAAATGTCAAAATCAAAAAATGGTTATTGTTGATAATAAGAACATTGATAATTGTTGCTTTAGTTTTAGCATTCTCAAGACCTACAATCAAAAGTGTTATCCCTGGCTTTGGTTTAGAAGCTCAGAAAAGTCAGATAGTCTTATTAGATAATTCTTACAGTATGGATTATAAAGATGAGAAAGGAATAAGATTAGAACAGGCTAAAAAAATTGCTTTACAAATTGTCAAAAAAAATCCAAAAGATGAATTTATGGTAATTGCTTTGACTAACAATAATGAAAATTTATATTTCACCAAAGATTTAGACAATATTGAGGAACAATTAAAGAATATTAAGTTAGAAAATTATAACGAAGATTTTTCTAACTCTTTAAATAATTCTGTCAAACTAACTGAATTAGCTAATAATAAATATAAAGTAATTAATGTAATAAGTGATTTACCAAAAAGTTATTTTACTACTTTGGATGAAAACAAAGAAGATATTTCTAAAATTAAAATTGAGGATAATGAGAATTTAGGTGTAATATTCTTCCCTTTAAAGTCAAAAAATAATGAAGTTAAAAATATCTCTATTGACGATTTTTCGTTAGAAAATAACATCATACAAAAAGATTATCCTTTTGAAGTTAAAACTTTGATTAAAAATCATTTTGATCAAGAAGTAAAAAATGTTGTTCTGAACTTATATCTTAATAATGAGAGAGTTGCCCAAAGAATTTTTGATTTAAATCCAAATGAACTTAAAGAAGTATTTATTAGCCATATTTTCAAAACTTTTGGAGTTCAAAATTTATATTTAGAAATTGAAAATGATGCATTAGATTTTGATAATTATAAATATTTTAATGTGAAAATTAGCGACAAACCAAAAGTATTGTTAGTAGGGAATGATAAATCCAATGGATTTTTGGAATTAATTCTTAATTCTAAAGTAAATGATAATTCAAACAATGGTATTAATCAAGTAACTTCTCAAAATAATATTTCTAATAGTGGAACAAATCTAAATTCTTCTGAAATTGCATATCTAACCAAAACAACACCTGATAAAATAAATGAATATGATTTCAAAGATTATAATGTGATTATACTTACTGATTATAATTTTTCAGATATGGATCAACTAAAATTATTTAATTCAATTAAAGAAGGTACTAATGTAATTTGCTTTGCAGAATACTTTTCTGATAAAACAAATGTCTCTAATCAAATTAACCAAAGCACCCAAACAAAACAAAACAATTATCAAAGTTTTATCTTAAGACTAAACCAAATTCAACAAAAAAATGGTAATTCAAATGGATTAAAAATAATAAATAATGATGGTGAATTTAAAATTACAAATTTCGATGTATCACATCCAATATTTAAAGGATTGTTCAAAAAAGATTTTAATCAAAACAACTTGATTGAATCTCCTAAAATCAATAATTATACTTCTATTTCGAATGCAAATAATATAATTTATATAAATAAAGATGGCATTCTACAAGAATTAAAAATGAATAAAGGTAAACTTTTGTTTTTTGGAATTAATAATAATTTAGAACAAAGTAATTTCCCTTTGATTAGTTTGTATCCAGCATTAGTATATAAAAGTATTTTATATATTTCGAGTGAAGAATATTCTAAAAAATCATTTGACAATAAATCAAAAACATTAGTTTTAGATAATAATGGAATCTTATCTAATAACATAAAAATAATTGGACCAGATAAATATGAAAATTTTCCTACAATCATAAATAATAATGGTCAAAATTATATTAATATTTCCAATTACAAAAAAATAGGTAACTATAATTTGTATAATGATAATAGTTTATATCAAGCATTTCAAATAAATTTACCTCCTCAAGAATCTTATTTTTATGAACAAATAACAAGTAGTGATATTGCAAATTATTTTCAATTTTTGTTTAATAAAAAAATAAAATATGAACTTATTTCTGATATGGAAGATGTATCAAAGCAACTCAAAAATTTTGAATTAGGTTCTGAAATATGGAAATTATTTGTTATTATTGCTTTATTGTTAGCAATTACAGAAATGATAATCCAAAAGTATTATCTTAAAATTGAATAAATTTTAATTTTAAATCAACCTTATTTGATATATATTTGTATAAATTTTTATTTTGAATAATTAGATATTATATTTGTATTTTATAGTATTTGCAAATAAAAATTACTTTTGTTCAAATTTTTATTTTAAATTTACTCTTTGAATTTATTTTTTCTTTTAAAAATTTTATAAGGTTTCCATTTAATGAAATTATCAGAATTTAAATATACATTACCAAAACAAAATATTGCGAAATTCCCTGTTGAGCCAAGAGACTCAAGTAAATTAATGATTATTAATAAAACAACAGGTGATACTCAAGATAAACAATTTTCTGATATTCTTTCTATGTTCAAAAAAGGTGATTGTTTAGTTTTAAATGAAACAAAAGTATTTCCAGCAAGACTTTTTGGAAAAAAAGAAAAGACGAATGCAATTATCGAGGTAATGCTTTTAAGGGAATTGAAAACTGAGGAAAGAATTTGGGACGTTTTAGTTGAGCCTGCAAGAAAAGTAAGAATTGGTAATAAAATATTCTTTGATAATAGTAAATTCTATTGTGAAGTGATTGATAATACTACTTCAAGAGGTAGAACTGTAAGATTTAGTTTTGATGGTAATTTATTTGATGTCATCACAAGAATAGGGGAAATGCCATTACCTGAATACATTAAAAGAGAACCAACTGAATTAGATAAACAAACTTATCAAACTGTTTTTTCTAATGAAAATTTATTAGCTTCAATTGCTCCTCCAACTGCTGGTTTGCATTT
>JBDNHS010000322.1:0-7183 GCA_041688685.1 Kapaibacterium sp. (SeqCode) | reverse complement strand
GATTGCTTACTGGATGAATTGAGTTTTCGGTTAATAATCTAACTGCTAAATAATCATCATCAGTTAGTTCATTGTTTAGTTCAATATTTGGAATTAGATTTACTTTTGAATTATTTATTTCGGTTAGCGTTCCTGTTTTGTCTAATATGATTGTATTTATCCTGTCGAGCTTCTCAACAATGTAATTATTCTTGAAATATACTCCATTTCTGCCCAATATTCTTAGAGTAGAGCCGAAACTAAATGGCAATGAAACTGCTATCGCACAAGTGCAAGCAACTACTAAAATCGAAGTAAATACATTAAAAGCAATACCTACATCAATTCTTACCCAATACAAAAAACCAAGTATCGATAATAAACTGATAATAATTGTAAATCTCTTGCCAACTTGTTCGGAAATAGAAGTAAGGTTTTTTTCATTTTGTTTTACATTTTCTGCTTTTAGGTTATTTTGTTTTAAGTTCTTTTCTAATAAGTTGTTAGAGTTGTAGGAATTGTTCTTATCCCATAATTCGGTGAAGTAACTTTGGTTATATTTTTTTTCTGCAATGAGATTAATGGCATTACCGAATAATTAGCCACCAGCATAGATTTTTGCACCTTTCTCGATATTCAATGGTTCTGATTCACCGGTAACAAAACTATAGTCAATCATAGCATTTTTACTTAATAAAATCGAGTCTGTAGGTATTATTTCGCCATTTCTAATAAATAATTCATCATATTGTTTGACTTCATTTATAGATACTGATTTTTTGACTCCATCAATAATTTTGATTACTGATAAAGGAAAATATGAGCGAAAGTCCCTTTCAAATTTTATATTTGTATAAGTTTTAATTTGGAACAACTTGCCCAAAAGTAAAAAAAATGTAAATCCACCATAAGAATCAACATAGCCGGGTCCAGTACCGGTTGATATTTCAAACACTGACCTACCAACTAATGAAACCAAACCAAGAGCAATAGGTATATCAATACTAATATATCTATATTTTATGCTATTATATGCACTTTTGAAATAATCCCAAGCTGAATAAGTAATTGGAATTATGAATAACAAATTCAAAACCTCAATGAAACCTTTTAAATTGTGTGTATAATCTCCATCAGAGAAATATTCTGGGAATGCTAACATCATTATATTTCCAAAACAAAAAAATGAAATACCAACTTTAATATATAATGATCTTAGTTCTTTTTTGTTATCACTCAAAAATTGGCTTTCATCCAAATCCGATAAGTTGAATGATGGTGGATAACCAATTTTACTCAAAATCTTTGAAATTTCTAATAGATTTGTTTGGGTATTATCAAAAGTAATAAATGCCTCTTTTTCTAAAAAATTCACATTAACTGTATTAACACCCCCAAAAAACTCTGGTAAGTTTTCTAATAGCCACAAACAAGAGGCACAATGAATATCTGGTAATCTAAGCTTTACTTTACTAATTTTATTTTTTTGGAATAGAATTAATTTATCAATCACATATTGTTCTGATAAAAAGTTATAATCCAAATCTAAATTTTGCACTGGTTTATTTTGAGTGCTATCTTTTAGATTGTAATAATCTCCAAGATTGTTATCCCTTAGAATTTCATAAACAAACTGACAACCATTACAACAAAATTTATGTTCATCGAAGTGGATTACCTCCGAATCAAATTCATTTTTACAATGGTAGCAGATATTTAGGGTTTTTGTATTCATTCTTGTTTTAAAATAGCAAATTAGAAATAGATGATTATATTATATCATTAATGAAGAAAAATATTTATAATTAAGAAATGTATCTTAAATTATATTCAAAATTAAAGTTAAAAATATTAAAATATAAATCTTAATAATATTATGTAATTTATTTGTGTTTATTTTTGTAATAAAATGAAAACAATTTAATAAAAAATCTACTACAAATTAACAAAAATAATTAACAACAATAATCAATACCAATGCTAAGACTTAAACTAACAACAGATAATAGATGGGCTGAATTAGTAACGAATAATTTGGAAGAAGCTTTGACTGACCACGCATATTGTGAGCAAAAAGCAGCCACTTCTGCCATAAATATAATTGTAAATTACCCAGAACACACAGAAATGATAAATACTCTAACAGATATTGCGATGGAGGAATTGGAGCATTTCAAAAGGGTACATAAAATAATTATTGAACGTGGCTGGAAATTAGGTAAAGCCAGAAAAGATGAATATGTCCGAGAATTATTATTATTTTCACCAAACTCATCTAATAGAGATATAAATTTAGTAAATAAATTATTATTTTCTGCAATGATTGAGGCGAGAAGTTGTGAAAGATTTAGGACATTGTATTTATATTTAAAAGGCAAAGATGAGTCCTTAGCAAATTTTTATCACGAATTGGAGCAAAGCGAAGCAAATCATTATACTGTTTTTCTGAATTATGCCAAAAAGTACGGAGAAAATCTTATTGATGTTGAAAAAAGATGGAATGAATTTTTGGAATATGAAGCAAAGATTATCTCAAAATATGGCAAAAAAGGCGAGATTCACGGTTAATAATTTACTTGAACAATTGTCAAAATATATGTTGAATTACAAGGTAAAATATGAGTTATGATCTTAACCAAAAATTAACAAATGTATTATAAATAATAATAACAAAATAGAATATATTTATAGCTAATATTTGTTTTATTAATTGCAATTAAGTATTATATATTATTATATTTATATGAATAGGATATATTTAAAAATACTTTCAATTATTAATAATTATTAATTTTTTAATTAGTTTATTTTTACTAATTTACATTTTAATAAATACAATTGTAAATTTTTTTTAACACTTTTTTTAAAAAGTATTTTCGCAACATTAAAAGTCAAAAAATAATTTTATTAAAAATTTTCTATTTAATAATTTAATTAATTTTCTGGGAGAAATTATGATTAAAACTCTACTTCATACTTTTCGAGTATTAAGTTTGGGCTTATTACTTGGTTTTGCATATAATAATGCAAATTCTCAAACATATTGTTCTGCAACTCCTTCATCTTATTTTGCTGATGAATTTATTTCATCAATAACATTTAATGGTATTACATTAGTTACTGGTCAAACTAATACTGTTCACTATAAAGATAATACTGTTTCTGCTCCAATACAAACTATTCAGAGATCTATAAATTATAATTTATCAGTTACACTTGGAACAAGCTATCCAACTGATAATATTGCTGTTTGGGTAGATTGGGACCAAAATGGAACTTTTGATAATGCAATTTCAGGAAACGAAAGATATACTGGTATCTTTACACCGGCTATTACTAGTACAATTAAAACTACTGCTGGTTTGATAACTGTTCCTGCTACTGCTAGAGCAGGTCAAACAAGAATGAGGGTAAGGTTGACTTATGGTACAAGTTATTTCCCTTGTGGAAGTGATTATTCTGGTACTCAATATGGTACAACCCACGACTTCACAGTAAATGTATATGTGCCAACTAATATTACAACTCAGCCAGTTAGTAATGTGAATTTGTGTACTACTGCTGGTACATCTACTTTGAGTGTTGTAGCTGATGGAACAATAAGTAGATATCAATGGCAAAGATTTAATCCAACAAATAGTCTTTGGGAAATTGTAGGTGCAAATTCACCAAATTATGCTGTTCCACTTAATACTACTGGTTTATTTAATGCAAATACAAATCCTTTAACTTTAAGTGCTAATTTTAGAGTAGTTGTTACAGGAACTGATGCAATAGTTAGAACTTCTAATACTGCAACATTAACTGCATCTGTGCCAGCAACGGCTTCAGTTCCAGTTACTTCTTCAGGTTGTGAAAATACATTGACCACCATTACAGCTACATTAGGAGGCTCGTTCAATAATGTTCAATGGCAAAGATTAGTCGGTACAACTTGGACCAATATTAGTGGTGCTACATCAAATGTATTAACTTTTGCAAATTTACAATTTAGTGACCAAGGTGGTTATAGAATTACATTAAATAATTTAGCTTCTTGTAATTCTGGTGCTCAGGTTCTTGCTCAAACAAATTTAGTGGTAGTTAGATTATTTGGCGTGGTTTCTGTACCTGCTCCTATTACTGTAGGTTGTGTTGATATTAGACCTTTAGAATTATCGGTAAATGTAATTGGTACAATTAATGGATACCAATGGAGAAGAAATAATATAGATATTGTTGGGAATAATACAGCAACAACTCCTAATTTTAGAATTGAAAGAGCCAGCAAAAACGATAATGGTTCTTATACTTGCGATGTTACTTATGCTGATTGTAATGGACAAAGAGTATTTACAACTCAACCTTCTGTTGTTAACTTTTATGATAGTTTTGAAATAAAAGAACAACCAACTGCACAATCAATTTGTGAAAATCAAACTGCTGTATTGCCAATTGTTGCTTTAGGAAGAGTATTTACTTATCAATGGCGTAAAGATGGTGTAAATCTTACTTTACAAGAAAATCCTTATGCTAACAGTTCAATTCTATATATCGAAAGAGCTAATCATAGACAATCTGGGGTTTATACATGTTTAATAGACGCTGAAAATTGTACTAATGGAAGAGATTTCTTTACTACAACACCTGTAGCGGTATATGTTAAACGTGGTACTCAAATTACTCAAGTTGAAAAAGAAAATAAAGCTGTAAAAGGTTCTGTTGTTTCTTTAAGTATTCAAGCTCACGTTGCTCCAATTCCACCACAAATGATTGTAAATATACAATGGTATAAAGGAACTGCTAAATTAATTGATAATAACAAATTTGCTGGTTCAAAATCTTCATTATTAACTATTAACAATGTACAAACTGCTGACTTTGGTAACGATTATTGGGTAATTGTCGAGGGAAGATGTACCTCTGATACTGCAAAAGCAATTGGTATCGAAGAATTAATCCCCGCAAACATTACTCTTAATGCTTTGACTGATGCTAATTTATGCAATGGTAGTAATCATTCATTTACAATCGATGCAACTATCAATAATACTAATACTCTTACTTATCAATGGTATAGAGATGGAAATATTTTGAATGATAATCCTACTTATGCAGGTACAAAAACCAACACTTTAAACATAACTAATCTTTCTAATAACTTTATTGGTGCTTATACTGTTGAAGTAAGTTCTGTATTAGATAATGTAAAATCAACATCTAACAAAGGTAGTATATCTTTAATTGCCTTACCAACTCTTGATACTCAATCAAGACTAATTATGGATGTGGAAACTGGTAAGGAATTAAAAGTATTTGCTAATTTTGTTGGTGGTGATGTACTTAGTTACAAATGGATGAAAGACAACGTTTCTATTCCAAATGCAACAACAAATGAATATATTGTTGCAAGTGCAAAAACCACAGATGCTGGTGAATATTCAGTTGAAATTATGACTGGTTGTGGTGCAAGAACATTTACTATTTCAAATGTAACTATTACTGCTGCATCTACTGTTGATAATGGTGGTGGTGGTGGTACTACAACATCTGTAGAAGACAATAACTATATAGTTGTATCTCCAAACCCAACTTCTGATATAATTAACTTGAATTTAACTAATATGAATATTAATGAAATTGTTATAATCAATTCTTTAGGTGTTGAGGTTTTTAGAAGTAATAATCTAAATGCAAGTTTACAATTGGATGTAAATAAACTTAACTTGTCAAATGGTCAATATTTGATTACTTTAAGTGGTAATAACAAAAATTATTATGCTAAATTTATGGTAAATAAATAATCTTATTTTTATTTATTACTTATAATTTCAAGTGATGATTTATAGTAAATTAAAAAAATCCTTGGGTGCAAACTCAAGGATTTTTTTGTTTAAAATTATGTTTATAGTTATGTTATAGTTCTAAATTAAATAATTTTAATATTATCAATCTAAATTTAAGCTAATTCTTTTAATTTTGACATTGTAAATAAAGGTAATAAAGTTGTACCATCTTTTGTTAAGTTCTCTTTGCCGCCTTGCTCTCTATCAATAACACAAACACATTGATTAATTATTGCTCCTGACTCTCTTAATTCTTTTGATGAAATAATTACCTGACCGCCACTTGTTATAACATCTTCAACTACCAAAAGTCTTTTGCCATTTACATCCGGACCTTCGGCGAATTTGCAAGTGCCATATTTTTTGGCTTCTTTTCTAACAAATACAATTTGTTTGCCTGTTTTGAGTGATAATAAAGTTGCCAAAGGAATACCACCCATTTCCATTGCAGCAAGATAGTCATAAGAGTCAGATGGAGGCAATATCTCAAGCATTTGATTTGTGATTTCATCTAAAAGATGAGGCAATGATTCAAATTTGTATTTATCAAAATATTCGTTACTTATTAGTCCTGAACGTAATAAAAACTCTCCAGAGATATGGGCTACATCAAAGATTTGTTTACCAAGTTGATTATAAGTAAGATTGTTTGTTGATGTGTTTGACATTTTTTATTTAATTTTGTTGTGAAATGAAATTGAAAATATTAATAACTTTAATTCTGCTCTTTTTTCATTAATTTGAAATGATTTGAATTAATTTCAATAAAAACGATATTTTTAATTATTTCGTGCTTTTATTTTGTTTATTGTAAAATATTATAATTTAGTAAAATAAAAATACTTAATACAAAGGGTAAAAATCATTGAGTAATTTTAATTCTTATAACTTTCAGATTAATTTGAGCAATAATAAAAATTTGAACAATCTAACCAAATTATTGCCAATTTTATACATTTCTGATAAACTAAAAAAAAGTTTGAAAGAAGAGTTGATATTACGTGACGGATTAAAATTAGTAATTAATGAATATAAACCCAAAAGAAGTGTTAATATTTCATTCGAAATTGTAAATGCACCTATAGAGATAGCATTCTGTATGGCTGGCAGAATGATGATAGAGTTTGAAACCAAAGAAGGTTATAAAGACACCTTAGAAGTTAGTAAAGGCTCTGCGGCTTTGTTTTTTTTGCCAAATACAAATGGGAATCTAAAAATATATCCCAATGAAACATTGATAATTATTTCGCTTCATTGCTCACCAAAGTTTATTAGTCAATTTATTGATGGTGGTAATATCCAATTATCTAATAATAAGTTAGAAATAATTAATAATGAAATCAATAAAGCATTTATTGAATTGACCAAAAGTACTAATT
>JBDNHS010000321.1:0-3188 GCA_041688685.1 Kapaibacterium sp. (SeqCode) | reverse complement strand
TAAAAAAAGTAAAAATTATTAATTTTATTAAATTATTAAAAAGAAAATTGCAATTAATAATATATGAGTTTTAATGACGTTAGTTATGTTAATTAAATTTTTAATTTAAAAAAAAAGAATAATTTACTATAATCTTTGTGAATTTTTGGTCAAAAAATCTAAAAATTAATTAAAAAAAATCTAAAAAATACAAAAATCTAAGAAATCACTTGGAAATTATAACGAAATCAAAATCAAAATATAAGGACTAACAATTTTATGAATTACTTCTCTAACAACTTAACTAAACATAAAAACAGCTCTGATATAAATAATAAAACAAATATAAGATGCCAAATAATTGGATTTACAACTGCTTTGTTTTTCATCTTTTTGTCTTTACAAACTGATAGCAATTCTCAAATTATAAATAGCAAAGGAACTCAAGTTTTGTTAAAAGGTTTAGTAACTGATTATTATACAAATTTACCAGTACAATGTGAAATAATATTCAAAACAGAATCAAGCAATAAAATTAAAATTAAAAGTAATTCTAATACTGGTGCCTACGAACAAATATTTAACTCAGGTGAAAAGTTAAACGTTTCTTTTAATGGATTTGATATAATAAAACAAGAAGAAGTATTAACTATCAAAGAAACTAAAGAAATGACAGAGCAAATTCAAAATTTCAAAGTCAAACAAGTTGTTGCTGGAAAAGAATTAGAAAGATATGATTTTTTCGATGCTCATACTGCTAAAGAAAATAGCAAATTAAAAGAAAAAATGGAAGAATTAAAGCTATTATTGAGATTTAACAGAGCTATTTCTTTTGATTTAGTAATTACATCTGATGATACTTTTTCTGGTCATCAAGCAGATGTTAATATTGATAATATTGTAGAGGCTAATCCAAAAGGTAAGAAAAAAAGTAAAAAAGAAATTGATGCAATGAACAAAAAAATGGAAGCCCAAAAAGCGAAATTTGCTCAAGCACAAAAAGAAAATTCAGATTTAATTAATAAATCAATGTCACTTGGTGATGAAAGAAAAAAAGTTTTGGCTCAATATGTTGAAACTTTTAAAGGAATGACCGATAGAGTTAATTTAGTTATTTCTGATAAATTAAGCTCAACTATCAATTCTAACGAAATAATTCTAAGAGTTAATAAAGTTGAAGATAAGTAATAATACATAAGTAATAATATTACTATGTAATATTAAGTAGTGAATTTTAAATTGTTTAAAATAATTAATACAAAACATTAATGAAAATAGGTATTTACGAAAGTACAGGTAGGATAGAAGCACTTAAATGGGCACTCATCGCCTCTGATATACTCAAAAAAAATGAGATAGAAGTTTTTTGTACTAATGAATTTAAAGCAAAAATAGTTGGTTCGGATTATGATTATATCAAATCAACAAACAGTGAAGATTTGGGCAAAGTAGTTGATTTAGTAATTACTTTTGGAGGAGATGGTACAATCCTTTCGGCTGCAAACTTATTACTAAAATACGAAGTGCCAATTTTAGGATTTAATGTTGGAAAATTAGGTTTTTTGGCTGAGTTTTCAGTCAATCAAATTGATGAAACATTAGATAATATAATTAATGGTAGATATAGAATAGTTGATAGAGCTGTACTCGAAACAGAAGTACTCGGAAAAAAAATATACGCTTTGAATGACTTAGTTTTAGAGAAAAAAGAATCAACCAGGTTAATAACAATTGAGTGCTTGTCCAATGACAATCATATAGCGGATTATAGAGCTGACGGAGTTATTGTAACTACTCCAACTGGCTCTACGGCTTATTCGTTGTCTGCCGGTGGACCAATTATTGCACCTTCGACAAATGTATTCTGCATTACTCCAATTTGTCCACATAGTTTGACTCTGAGACCAATTGTAATACCCAATAATGTTGATGTAAAATTTAGAGTGGCTCTAAACTCAGGAGATGTAAATTTGGTTGCAGATGGACGCAATCAATTATCTCTGAAAGAAAATGATGTTATTGTAATTAAAAAAGCTGATTATTCTGTGAAGTTAATCAAGCCGCTTGCGAGTTCATATTACGATGTATTAAAAGCCAAACTTCATTGGGCAGTAGGACTTCCGACAGAGATAAAATAATTATATGTAATAACAATATATGATAGCAACAATTAAATAATTTCTAATTATAATTTCATTAACATACCTAAAATAAAAAAACTGAAAAATTATGTTGTTACCCGTAAATATTGCTACTGATTTTGTAGTCAATTTAAATTATCTACATTGGAGTATTTCTCCTTCGATTGATATTTTTGATGGTGGCTTCCTCAAAATTAGGTGGTATGGATTATTGTTTGCACTTTCTTTTATTTTGGGCTACCAAATAATGCAATATATTTTCCAAAAAGAGAATAAAAATTTAAAAGACTTAGAATCTCTAACAATGACTATGATTTTGGGGACAGTATTGGGCGCACGCTTGGGGCATTGTTTGTTTTATGCACCAGAATACTACCTGTCTAATCCAATTGATATACTTAAAGTATGGGAAGGCGGATTGGCATCACACGGAGCAATGATTGGAATTCCATTTGCACTATGGATTTTTGTAAAGCGACACAAAGATTATACTTACTTTTGGATAATTGATAGAATAATTATAGTTGTTGCTTTGGCTGGATTTTTTATAAGAATGGGTAATTTCTTTAATTCTGAAATTATCGGAATGCCAACGGATTTGCCTTGGGCAGTTATTTTTACTCGAGTAGATAATATTCCACGCCATCCTTCTCAAATTTACGAGGCAATAAGTTATTTATTAATTTTTATATTTATTACATATAAGTATGCGAATAATGGTTTTAAGTTTGAAAGTGGGAAAGGTTTGGGTTTGTTTTTGATGTTAATATTTGGAGTAAGGATTATTTGGGAATTTACTAAAGAAAACCAAGTAGCATTCGAATCTGGAATGAGTTTGAATATGGGACAAATTTTGAGTATTCCTGCAGTATTATTAGGAATTTATCTGTACTTTATATTCAATCAAACTAAAACTGCAAATAAAACAGTAACCAAATTAGAAAAATAAATTGAAATAGTAGATTTGAGATAAGTTCAGAGAATATTTTTAAGAGTTTTTTTTAATGATATTTTGAGTTTTAGTTTTGTAAGTTTAAGATATAATTAAAAGACAATTTCAAAAAAAAT
>JBDNHS010000320.1:0-1535 GCA_041688685.1 Kapaibacterium sp. (SeqCode) | reverse complement strand
CCTTTTTCTTCTTGTAAGCCAACGAATATTTCTTCTTGTGTTTCTTTATCAATGTATGAGAAATTGGTATCCCAAAATTCCATACCACCAATTCGTTTTAATTGTTCTTTTACCCTTCTTCGCATTTCCAAACCAATTACCAAATACTCTCTTATGTCTTCTTTGGTATAGTCGCCATCTGGGTGAAGCAGTTTTATGAAGCCCGATACAATTTTTCTTACAGATTTAGAATCTCTTTGCTTTAGATGAGAACCCAAATTGAAGTATTTGTCTAAGGCATCATAGAAAGTTGATTTTCTTTGCGACTTTAATATTTCCGAAAAGAAATCAGTACTAAAACCAAAATGGTTTGTAAAATTAGCAGGGCTAAATTTTATTATCTCCCAACCAGGTAAAAATAAATTAATACGGTCTAAAAAGGCTGTATCTTGATTTACTTCATCTGACAGTGGACTAAATAAATGAGATGTTTGTAAAACAGTCCCTACTGGCTGATTTATATTACCATTTAAAATAACGGAAGCTGAACCTGATATTTCTCCACCTTTTGCTCTTGAAAATGAGCCTGATTCCATATAATCTTTCATCAAAGGTATAGCATCTCTGTCTTTGAATAGTTTATCTGTACTTTCATCAAAGCAAATGGCATCCCATAAACCAACTGCACCTACCCTGCCTGTTGTATTATTAACGAAAAGCTGAGCCACTGAGCCTTGACCGCCTGAAATGAGAATAGCATAAGGGGTTATTTCTTTGTAAATGTATGATTTACCTGATGAACGAGGACCTAATTCAACCATATTAAAGTTGGATTCGACCAAAGGTATGAGGCGACACAAAAGTAGGTTCAGTTTTCTATCGTCTAAGCCTTCGCTAAATGGCTCATAACCTGCACTTCTAAGTAATAATTTTTTCCATTCTTCTTTAGTAAACTCTTTTCTTTTCTCTGATATTTTAGAGTTATCAAAGGTAGATAACTGAATTGGTTTAATATCCTTAACAACAAATGGGAAAACAGTTGAGCCAATAGTAATCATTGAATCGTATTCCATTTCAATAATTGCCCAGATGCCTCCCAATAACAGCTTTTCGTGTGCATTAACTAATTCATCACTTATGTTTGCCTTTCTAATATTGCTATTGGCTATGTTTGCCCAATAACGGTCTTTTTGAGCATCAAGTTCTACCGAAATTTTATCAATAATTTTATACCTACCCTTTTCACGAAGCTTCGATTGAATTAAAGTGCTTTCTTCGGGGTTTATATAATGATTTCTAAGAATGGTTTTCACATTTTCCATTCCTTCTTTTAGCTTTTCTTCATCTTCGGTGCTGCAAGTATTAGCAAGCAAATATTCTAACACGAATGCTGGAACGTTTGCACCTCCTTTAATGATACCAACCAAGTCTTTTTTAACCACAAATCCTCTGAAATGGTCTAATGCTTTTTTGTCTAAGTCGTCTAATATTATCATATTTCATTTATTATAAAAGTCCGCCTAAATCTCTGGCGTTTGATTTTTTGATTTTTACTG
>JBDNHS010000319.1:0-4681 GCA_041688685.1 Kapaibacterium sp. (SeqCode) | reverse complement strand
TTCAGCGAGAGTAATATGGATTTAGAACTTTTAGACAGATTGATGAAACTTTTTGATGAAAGCAAAAGTGAAACTTTAGAATTAGAATATAATGATACGAAAATAAAATTATCCAAAAAAGCTGGAATAGAGACAACCGGTAACAATCAAGGCACAATAATTCAAATTGGGCAACCGGCAGGTATTATGACTTCTGTGCCATCGTCAGTGCAACAAACTTCAGTTGCTGAATCTTCTTCAGCACAATCGCAACAAGCTTATAGTGAAGTATCAGTTCCAAAACCAGCGGCTTCTAATCTGCACGAGATAACTTCTCCAATAGTTGGAACATTTTATGCGGCACCATCTCCTGACTCTGATCCTTTTGTTGAAATTGGTACAAGAGTAAAAGTTGGACAGACTCTTTGTATAGTTGAAGCGATGAAGCTTATGAATGAAATTGAATCAGATGTGAGTGGTATTGTCGAGGAGATTATTCTTACAAGTTCAAATCCTGTAGAATATAATCAATTATTATTTAGAATTAAAGCTGATTAATTTTGTAATATTTATAATATTTTAATCAAAATAATTTTTATAAAAAATTGAATAGATAAAATTAGAAAAAAAATAAGAATTTAAAATGATAAAAAAAATTTTAATAGCCAATCGTGGCGAAATTGCTTTGAGGATTATAAGAGCGGCAAAAGAATTAGGTATCAAAACAGTTGCCGTTTATTCGGAAGCAGACAAATACTCATTGCATACTAAATTTGCTGATGAAGCAGTTTGTGTTGGCTCTAATCAAAGTAAAAATAGTTATTTAAGAATACCAAATATTATTGCCGCTGCAGAAATTACTAACTCAGATGCAATTCACCCTGGGTATGGCTTCCTTTCTGAAAATGCAGATTTTGTTGATATTTGCGAAGATCATAATTTCACTTTTATTGGACCTTCTTCTGCAGCAATCAGAAAAATGGGTAACAAATCGGTTGCCAAAGAGACCATGAGAGCAAGTGGAGTTCCAGTTGTTCCAGGCAGTGATGGTATTATAATGGATTTCGAACATTGCAAAAAAGTAGCTATTGAAACAGGTTATCCTGTAATGCTAAAAGCTGTCGCTGGTGGCGGTGGGAAAGGTATGAGGTTTATTCATAATCCAGAAGATTTAGAAAATGCTTATCATACCACAAAAAATGAAGCTGAGGTTTCGTTTGGTAATTCAGATTTGTATATGGAAAAATTAGTAATTGGTGCAAGACATATCGAAATCCAAGTTTTTGGCGATAAATACGGTAATGTAATTCACCTTAATGAGCGTGATTGTTCGACTCAAAGACGTCATCAAAAATTAATCGAAGAAAGTCCGTCACCTATAGTAAACAAAGAATTAAGACGTAAAATGGGCGAGGCAACCGTCAAAGGTGCGGCAGCTGTTGGTTATTATGGTCCTGGTACAATTGAGTATTTAGTTGATGAAAAAAATGATTTTTACTTTATGGAAATGAATACTCGTATTCAAGTAGAGCATCCGGTAACAGAAGAGTCGCTTTCGATTGACTTAATCAAAGAGCAAATTTTGGTTGCTGCCGGCGAAAGATTATCTCTAAAAGAATCAGAGCCTAAGTTTCACTCAATTGAAGTTAGAATAAATGCAGAAGACCCAGAACACAATTTTAGACCTACCCCTGGTGAAATTACAAGTTTACATTTCCCTGGTGGAAAAGGTATAAGAATTGATTCTCATATTTATCAAGGTTATTCTATACCTCCATATTATGATTCTATGGTTGCAAAAATAATAGCAACTGCAGATACAAGAGACGAAGCTATTGCAAAAATGATTAGAGCATTAGAGGAGACAGTAATTGAAGGCATCAAAACTACAATTCCTTTTCATTTGTGGATGATGAGAAATCCGGACTTCATTAATGGTAATATTGACACCAAATACCTTGAAAGAGTAAATTGGAAAGAAAATTAAAGATAGAGTGTGAGTAGATTTAAAACAATAATGTTATATCTATTGATTAAATAAAATTAGAGATAGCAAAATGATAGAAATTCAATTTTCTAAAATACACTCTAAACAAATTGTAAATAAAAATAAATAAATAAATAAAACAAATAATTAACTAAACACAACAAAACAAACAAAAACAAAGGATTAAAATGAACTTTCCTGACAATCTAAAATATACTTCTGACCACGAATGGGTATCTGTTGATGGTAATGTAGCAACGATTGGTATCACTGACCACGCTCAAGGCGAGCTGGGTGATATCGTTTATTTGGATTTTAAAGAACCAGATTCAGTTTCTCAAGGAGACAGTGTTGGTACTATCGAAGCAGTAAAAACTGTTGCTGACTTATTTTCGCCAATCACGGGTAAAGTATTAGAAGTAAATACTGGGCTTAATGACGCCCCAGAAACTGCAAACACAGACCCTTACGGTGCTGGTTGGATGGTGAAAATCGAAATAGCAAATCCAGATGAGCTTAATGCACTTATGGGTGTTGTCGAATACAAAGCTTCTGTAGGTCATTAATATTATAATATGAATTATAATATGAGTAATATATTCAATAGGTAGTTGCTTATTGTAACTACCTATTTTTAATGTTGTTCATCACATTATTGTTAAATTGAATTTGTTGTAAATTATTAGGTAAATAGAAAAAAGTAAAGAATGGTAAAATTAAATTCTATAAAATTAAACGAAAAATTCTCTTTAATTAAAGATTTCTGGACTTCCTACGTGATTGGCGAGCTTAATGGACAGTATATCAAAATTTCAAAAGTAAAAGGTGAATTTGTATGGCATAACCATGAAAACGAAGATGAAATGTTTATGGTTGTTAAAGGTGAGTTAAGTATTCTTATCAAAAAAGACAAGAAAATTGAAATTATCGTTATTAAAGAAAATGAAATATTTATCGTTGAAAGAGGGACTGAACATAAACCCATTGCAAATGATGAATGCTGGATTATGTTGTTTGAGCCAATAGAAACTAAGCACACAGGTGAAGTTGATAGCGAACTTACTAATAATGAATTACAAAGGTTATAACTATTATTTTCATTTTAATCTAAATCTGAAAGATATTTATAAATATATCATTTAACAAATATACAAAAATCACTCAAATTAAACTACTTATATTTATATAAATACAAAAAAAGACGAGTACTATTAAAAGTCTCGTCTTTATTAAATCTTATTTATTTATTATTATATATTGATAATATATATACTTTATAGATATTTATTTGTTTAGTGCCTCTGCACCACCCACAATTTCTAACATCTCTTTTGTGATTGCCGCTTGTCTTTCTCTATTGTAAATTAAATTCAAGCTATTTATTAAATCTCTTGCATTAGTTGTTGCATTATCCATCGCCATCATACGAGCAGCGTTTTCTGCCGCATTTGACTCTAATAAAGCTCTCCACATTACCAAATCTATTACCTGAGGCAATAAACTATCTAATATCTGACTTTGCCCAGGTTCAAAAATATAATCAACAGATACTTTATTTGTTTCTTTTTCAATATTTGAATTAACAAATGGTAAAATTTGTTTTGTGGTAGGTAATTGTTTGATTACGTTTATAAATTCATTATTCAAAACAAATACTCTATCGATATCGCCTTTGATATACGAACCCATTACAGTTTCAATAATTTCTTTTGCAATTTCAAACTTTAAAGCACTAAATATTCCGGGGAATGACTTTATTATCTCATAATTGGTTTTTGAGAAAAATGAAGTAGTTTTTTTACCAACAGGCACAATTGAAATCTTCGCACTTGGATATTTTACTTTTAATTCATTTTGAATAAAATTATTGGCTTGTCTAATAATTTGCGTATTAAAGCCACCACACAAGCCTCTGTCAGACCCAACGACTATCAAAGCAATTGAATTGACTTCGGTTCTTTTGTCGGTGATAGGGTGACTGTAGTTTTCGCCAACGTTATAAGCAACATTACTTAATACTTCTTGAAACTTTTGAAAATATGGTCTTGCAAGCTCAATAGCATCTTGAGATCTTTTTAATTTCGCAGCAGAAACCATTTTCATTGCTGAAGTGATTTTTGAAGTATTTTTGACACCAACAATTCTAGTTCGTATTTCTCTTAAAGTTGCCATTAGTTACCTAATTATCTTGTTTAATTTTATGTTGAAGAGTTATAAATATTGCCAATCACTTTGTAAGTAATTAGTTATGTAATCATTTATACTATCTTCCAAAGTTCTAAATTTAAAATTTAATTCTAAATTATTTATTTTATTTAAATCAGCTTCTGTGTAGTTTTGGTATTGTTTGGCAATGTTATCTGGCATATCAATGTATCTTATATCTACATCTAAATCAAGAGTATTAAAAACAGATTTAGCTAAGTCATTCCAAGAGCGTGCTTTGCCAGTACCAATATTAAATATACCAAATTCATTATTTTTGACTATATCCCAAACCAAATCCGCTGTGTCTTTTATATAGATAAAATCTCTTAGTTGCTCTCCATCTTTGTATTCATCAGTATTTGACTTGAATAAATTGATAAAGTTATGTTCTTTGATTTGTATGTATGATTTGTAAATCATACTTGACATATTAGCTTTGTGATATTCATTTGGTCCAAAAACATTGAAGAATTTCAAACCAATAACATTATCTAACTGTCCATAATT
>JBDNHS010000318.1:0-3161 GCA_041688685.1 Kapaibacterium sp. (SeqCode) | reverse complement strand
TTACCGTAAAAGTTTTTTAGATATTCTTTTGTTTTATCTTTATTTCCTTCAGATGTTCTTGTATTCTTCTCTTTATTTTCATATGTTTTATGTTGTTTTATTTTATAATTATCTTGTGTTGTTGATTTTCTTCTTTCTATATTTACAATATTATTTTCAGAGTAAATTTCATTTTTATTAACTTTCAACTCTTTATTCTTATCAATTATATTAGCAATTTCCAGTCTATTTTTCTTCGATTTCGCCATTTTCATTTTTTATTTTAACTATTTCTTTTTTACTTAAATAATCAAAATCAATTGCCTAATAATCTACGCAATCAAACCAATTATTTGTTAAAGTCTCTCTTGTAATGAATTTATTGACCCTTTTTCACAGAAATAGAATTTTCACAAATTTATATAAGAAATTATTATTTTGCAATAATGATTTCTTTTGTTATATAAAAAGTAGGTGTTTTAAAAATTAAGTAATATTGTCCATTTGGTAAATTTGAGACATCATTATTGAAACTTAGTTTACCTGTACTTAAAACTTCTTCAGAAAAAATAGCTTTAACATTTTCACCAAATAAATTACTAATATAAATTTCCGTTTCCCCTTTTTCAATAAGATTTACATCAATTGTAAAGTTATTTGTAACAGGATTAGGTATTATATTTGATAAATATATATCCTCAGTAGCACCAATTAATCTTACTCCTCCTTCGTAACAGATGCCTAAAAGTTTAAAAATACCATTATGGCTTATAACATCGGCTTCTCCACCTTCTAGTTCGATATCAGATAGCTCTATGTTACAATTTTCTGCATTACCTAATGTAGCTAAAAACTTAATATTTCCAATTACAACATACTTTTCATTATTTTTATTGTTTATGATGTTGTCAATTTTAATATTTTTAATATTAATAACTGCTGCTTTTTCATCCAATTTTTGAAAATTGTTGCTTAATGGAACTAAAATTGAAGGATTGTATTTAAAAGTAAAATTAAATGATTTTATATTAGATTCAATAAGAAATAAATCATTTTGAATTTTAATTGGAATTTCAATTATTTCACCAGCATAAGCCTCAAAAGAATCTACTAATAAATCAAATTTTGCTTTTTGAATATTAAATGAGTAACCTGTTAAATTAATCACATTTTTTAAACCAGAATAATTACTTTGAAATACTATTTCAGCATTTTTATTCCCAATAGAAGAAGGGGTAAATTCTATATCTAAATTTAATATTTCATTTTGATTTACATCAAAATTAGATTTATTATTTAGAATTTTGAAATCATTAAAATTATTACCTTTAATTTCAATTTTGGATATATTTAATTGACGAATTCCCTTATTTTTTAAAACTTCAAAATTAATAGAATCTTTACTTTCACCTAATTTCAAATTTCCAAAGTCTAAAATTTGATTTATATTTTCAATTTCAAAATCTCTTTCTTTTCCAATACCAGAAATTAGTTTGATTATTGTATCTTTTTCACTAATTAAAGCAATCTTAGCATTATGTATTCCAATTTTATTTGGTATAAATCGAAACTGAATATCTAAACCATTTTTTGAGTTTAAAACAGATTTATTAAAATTCAAAACTGAAAATGAACCTACATTATCTAAAATATAAATATCATCAATGTTAAAATTAAAGTTTTCATCATTAACTACATAATTAGCAATTGTAGTATCTTTATTAATGTTTAAATACTCTTCTCCCATATCAATATTATCCTTTACATTAAGAGAGTAAGCATATCCATTGATATCAATTATATTTTGTAACTTTGAATTATTACTATAAATTGTAAGAGTTACATTCTTAGATCCAATACTAATTGGAATAAAAATTATACTTAATTTTAAAGATTCATTATGATTTATTTCTATATTCTGAGTATTATTTAAAATTACAAAATCATTTATATCAATACCATTTATTTCAATTTTAGATATATTTAATTTACGAATTCCATTGTTTTTTAAAACTTCAAAATTAATAGTATCCTTACTTTTACCTAATCTTAAATTTCCAAAATCTAATTTTTGATTTATATATTCAATTTCAAATTCTCTTTCTTTGCCGATTCCAAAAATTTTGTGAAACAAAGTATCATAATCACTAATTATTGCAACTAAAGCTGAATTTAAACCAATCTTTTGTGGAGTAAATTTAAATTGAAAATCCAAACCATTTTTAGTATTTAAAATTAATTTATTAAAATTCATAACAGAAAATGAGCTAACATCACCACTAAAAAGATAAATTGTATCAATTTTGTTGTCGTACTTTCCATCATTATAAATATAATGTGTAACTGTACTATCTTTATTTTCATTAATAAAATATGTTCCCATATCAATATCTTTAACATTAATTATTTTGGGTGCTATTGTAACAGTTTGATTTAAAGTATCAGAAAGTTTTTCTAAACCTTCAAATTTTAAATTTACAAGCCAGACATCTAGTGCTAAATTTGTAATTTTCCTATTAAGATTTTTTTCTAAAATACTCCCATCATTTGAATTAGTTTCTCCTACTAAAGAAAGTTCATTTCCATTTAAATTTATAAATAATAAATCATCATATCCTTTTCCGCCAAAAGTATTATGCCATATAATATCACCATTTGCATTAATTTTTAATAAAAGAGCGTCCTTGCTACCATATTTATTATATAAAACACCATTTGGTGAAAAAGTACTTCCAATCACTAAAAAATTATTTTTATCAACTTCTACTATATTTTGAAAAATGTCGTCGTTGAATCCACCATAATTTTTACTCCAAATTAGTTTACCTAAACTATCCACTTTGAAAATCCAAGCATCGTATCCACCTCTTGGATCATTTATATCCTGACTAAAAGAGTTAGTTTGACCTACTAAATAAAATGAATTGTCTTTACTTTGTATAATTTTATTTATATAATCATTTTGATTACCTCCAAATATATTCAACCATTGAACATTTAAATTTGAATCTAATTTAATTAAAATAATATCATATGAACCATATTGAGTAAGAGATTCTATTTTTGAAGTGGATATCATACCAATTAAGAAACCGTTATCATTTGTGTTTATTATTCTATAACCATCGTCGTGACTTTCACCCCCAAAACATTTTTTATATAAAACATCGCCACTTCGATTA
>JBDNHS010000317.1:0-3241 GCA_041688685.1 Kapaibacterium sp. (SeqCode) | reverse complement strand
CACTTTCAGACAACAGCCAATTTAAATTTACATTGTATTTTTCATTGATTAATACTAATTGCTCATACGTTAATTTACCGTCTCCATTAATTAGTCTTGTAACTTGGCTTGGTCTTGAATTTATATCTTCGGCAAATTTTGTCTTAGATATTTTTAGCATTCTTATTATTTTTTCTATTTTATTCATTTTTTTTTAATTATTTTCACAATTAATTTGCAAAAGTAATTTTTCTTTTATAAGTTAGCATAAGTCTTAACTCGAAAAGTAAATTTTCTTTTTAAAAGTAATATTTTTCTCTTCAAACTTATTTTTTAACCTGTAAATTTTGAGGGTGTTCATTTATTACTTTATACGCAATTACATTTTTTAAGTTGCATTTATTTAGTTTTTTAATATAATCATTTTTCACTTAAAATAAAATATTTATGTTAGCTGGAGTAGAAAAAATAAAACAATTGACAATGAGGGAAGCAGCTGATGAGTATAATGTTCCCTATAAACAATTATTGACTGCCTGTGATACTGGAATACTTGGGTGTAGTTTGAATGGCAACAGACGTATTACTACCAATTACGCTATGACTAAATATTTGATGAAAATGACTGAACAGGTGGATCATAATCCAGGACGTGAGGATTTTGATATAAATAAAGCTCTTGGCAGAAAACCAAAACGAGAAATTTATAATGTAAACAGCAAAATCAAAGCACTTCAGAATAAAATCAATAATTCATTACATTAACTTTAAATTTTATATAGATTATGGAATTACCAGAACTTAAATTATATGTAGAATTGCACTTTGCAGATATATTTCAATTAATTGATGATTTAGGAATAAAGACACTTGTTTCAATTTACGATGATTCAAATAAATTTTGTGCCGAAGCAATCGCTGAAAATAGGATTGAAGATGCGAAATATTATTACGTTCTCAGTCATTTATTAGATAAAAAAATCAAGTCCTACCGTGTGGCAGAACTTGACATTTAGTTTAACGTGGAGGTCTCACTAAAAATGACTTCTACAGATAAATATATAATATAGGAGGGTCATAAAATTATGACGTTCATTAATAATTCTTATTTTAATAATTCATATATAAGTAATTTAGACAATGATGAAAAGATTGTTTTATTTTACTTAGCAAATAATCCACTAACAAATTTTACTGGAATTTGCAATATAAATTTAAAAGACATTTCGGTTTCCTTAAAAATAGAAAATGAGCTAATCTCAAATATAATATCAAAATTTCAAAATGACAATATTTTGATTTTTGAAGATAAATTTTCTACAGTAATATTTTTAGAAAATGAATTTTGGGATTTTAGAAAAAATCTTAACCAAAAAACAAAAACCCACCTTAAAAAGAAAATTCAATCTCTTCCTAATGAAATAAAACAAATGATTTCTGATAAAAATATTGACAATTTAGGTCAATATGTTGAGTACGAAAGTGCTGAAGTAGTTGTTATGGAACTTATGCAGATTTTACACAAAATTGACGAAAATAAATTAATTTCTGATACCCTATCCACACATCTATTTAATTCTGTCAAAAATGCCATACAAAGATATGAAAATAAAAGACTTAATAATATTAATTTAATTAATGGTACAGTATATACTAATAATATTAATATTATTAAGAAAGAAAAGAAAGTATATACTGGCAATAAATTAAATTCAAATAATACCCTATCCACTCCAGAAACTATTTCTCCAAAAACAGAAATTTACGACCCAAACAAAAAACGAGTTGGCAGACCAAGAAAAATTAAAGATGGATATTTGCATATTACAAAAGTTTATGTGAATGACAAAGGCGAAAAGGTGGTTTCTGGTACTGATATGGTGGAAAAAACAGATTATAACGGTAAAAAACTATTTGGACTTAGAAAAAAAGATTACATCTCAAAGGTAGATAAAGACAAAGTAAATATTGATGAAGTAAAATCTATTTTTAGAGAAAATGTTGCAAAATATGAACTTACTGGAAGACAATTATTGATCACAGACAAAATAGCTAATGAATATTTTGATAAAAGAACTTCACAGCAATGGCGAATGTCAAGAACTTTGAAATATGATATAATGCGTTGGATTGTAAGCAATAAAGTATTGAAAGGCATAATTTTAGAAAATAAAAATCAAATTTTAAAATATGAATTGTCATCAGAAATTGACAATAAATTTAATAATCATTTTAACGAAAAAGTAGAGGTAAATAGTGGAAATTACAATAACTCCAATAGTATTTGTCGTAGTGGTAATATTAGCGGCAATATTGACTTATTACGAAATTCGAGTCCAAAAAGCTTATCTGACGGAACTGAAATTATTACGAGAAGAGTGGCAACAGGGGAAACAATATTTAAAAATGGAAATGGAACTGGAAAGTATGATTGTTTTGGATCAAACGAGAACAATTTTACAGAGCAACACAGAGGAATTAATGGGAGCGTTAATAGCACAGGAAAAAACTCTACAGGACGAAATGCAGAGACTTACACGAATAATAATGGAAGAAGTACTACTCCAAAAGCTTGCGACAATAGACATATTAAAGGAGGAAATGGGGACAGTAGCAAAAGCGACAATGGAAAATCCTCTAATCAATATGATGGCAATAGAGAAAAACCTCAAAGCAGAAATGGGAAAACAATCATTCGATATAAAGGACAATACCAACACCAACCACGCCAATTTAATAAATTTTCTGAAAATGATTTCACCCCAACCATTGAAAACGAATTTGAGAAAAAAGAAAGTGAGCAAGAACGTGAAAACAAGCGACTTGCCAAAGATTCCATTGAAATGATGGAGCAATTAGACAAAGACAGAAAAGCAACTTATCTGAATATAATCCAAATTCAAAGACCAGAAATTTATAAGTTAATTACAAATCAATGAGGTCATAATGCTTGCAAGTACTGAATTTGCCGACTTATTTGAGTGCATAATATTTTCAATTTCTATAATGGCAATAGCACTTTTGACAATAAAATTAATTTACAAAAATTCTCAAAAAAATTACAAATATAAAAAAAAATGAATCTTACTGAAACAATGATATGGCTTAAAGATACTAAAGGTAATCTCCATTTATCTGATTTATTTGAATTTAAAGCTTATTTATCTGATACTGACGAAAATTGTCATTTTCTTCATCACCAAATCATAGATTATTTCATAATGTTCTATGGAATAAAACAACAAACTGGAATGGTTGGATT
>JBDNHS010000316.1:0-2602 GCA_041688685.1 Kapaibacterium sp. (SeqCode) | reverse complement strand
ATAGTAGATGTTCACGCTCATTTAGGTACATTTAGATATGGACTTAGCCCACAAAAGCATTGGCAATATTACGCAAATTTGGCGTATGGAGTAACAACAACTCACGACCCATCATCAAATACAGAAATGGTATTCTCTCAATCAGAAATGATTAAAACAGGGAATATGGTTGGTCCAAGAGTATATTCGACTGGGGTGATTTTATATGGTGCCGATGGAGATTTCAAGGCAACTGTAAATAACTTAGATGACGCTCTTTCTCACTTAAAAAGAACAAAAGCTTTTGGTGCATTTTCAGTTAAAAGTTATAACCAACCAAGAAGGGAACAAAGACAACAGGTTATTGAAGCAGCGAGACAATTAGGTATGTTAGTAGTACCAGAGGGTGGTTCACACTTTTTTCATAATATGTCAATGATTGCCGATGGACACACAGGTATCGAACATAATATACCTGTTGCACCACTTTTTGATGATGTTTTGGGATTTTGGGGCAAATCAAAAACTGCCAATACACCAACTTTGATTGTGAGTTATGGTGGCGTTAGTGGAGAATATTATTGGTATCAAAAAACTAATGTTTGGGAAAAAGAAAGATTATTAAATTTCACGCCAAGAGATATAATTGACTCAAGAGCAAGACATAGAACTATGATTCCTGATGAAGAATATGAAAATGGACACATTTTAATTTCTAAATCACTAAAAAAACTAACTGATGCTGGAGTAAAAATAAATCTTGGTGCACACGGACAAATCCAAGGGATTGGCGCACATTGGGAATTATGGATGTTAAAACAAGGTGGAATGACCGAAATGGAAGCACTTCGCTCCGCTACTATTAATGGTGCAGAATATATCGGAATGGGCAAAGAGCTTGGTTCATTAGAAAATGGGAAACTTGCCGATTTGGTTATTATGGAAAAAAATCCATTGGAAGATATATATAATTCTGAAACGATTACTCATACTATGATTAACGGTAGATTATTTGAAGCAAATACTATGAATGAAGTAGGGAACTACGACAACAAACGCTCTAAATTCTTCTGGGAAACATTTGGTGGTAATTCATACTTTGATGGAAATGATTTAGAAAATATAAATACAAATTCAAAATGTAGCTGTGGTCATTAAGAATAATAAGACAAAAAGATACTTTTAAAATTATATTTGAGGGCTGGGAAATTTTTCTCACCCCTCTTTTTTTTGGATGTTTTTGTGAAAAAAAATATTTTTTCATTTTATTTTTTGACAAAATATATTCAAAGAAATAAAAAATATTTATGGATAACACACTTGCTATAAATATAGTAGATGAGATAAAATCAATAATTAATATTTCAAAAACCAATGCAATTAAATCCGTTGATTTTGAAAGAACGAAGATGTATTGGCAAATTGGCAAAAGAATATTTGAAGAGGAACAAAATAGTCAAGATAGAGCTAATTACGGTGATTATCTCACTGTATATTTATCTTCAAAATTAGAACCTGAATTTGGTAGTGGCTTTTCAAAAAGACAATTAGAATTATTTAGACAATTTTATAGAAGTTTTTCAAATGCGAATACACTGTATTCGCAAATAGGATGGAGTCAATATAAATTATTAATTAGGATTCAAGATATTGATAAATGTAAGTTTTATATTGCTGAAATAAAAAAAACAATTGGACTGTCAGACAATTAGAAAGGCAAATTAATAGTGGTCTTTATGAAAGATTATTGATTTCAAATAATAAGGAATGGTTACTATTACAAGCACAAGGCGAAAAATTACCACAAAATGCTAAAGAAATTATTAAAGACCCTATGATTTTGGAATTTTTAGGATTAAAAAAGGAATCTATATATTATGAAAAAGATTTGGAGCAAGCAATAATTGCTAATTTGCAAGACTTCTTATTGGAACTCGGAAATGGTTTTTCATTCGTAGCAAGACAAAAAAGACTGAATATTGATGGTGATGAATTTTTTGTAGATTTAGTATTTTACAATAGATTTTTAGAATGTTTTGTGCTAATAGAAATTAAAACTCATAAGCTAACACATCAAGATATTGGTCAATTACAAATGTATGTAAATTATTATGATAGGATTGAAAAGTTAAGTTATGAAAATGCAACAATTGGAATACTATTATGTGCCGACAAAAATGATTCAATGGTAAAATTTACTTTACCAGAGGGTGGAAATAATATTTTTGCTAGTAAATATGAACTTTACTTACCTACAGAAAAACAACTGATAGAAGAGTTAAATAAAGGTATGAAACAAATTTATCATGAAAAAGATCAAATAAACGAAAATTTAAATTAAAACATAAATACAAATCCAAAATGTAGCTGTGGTCATTAGGAATAATAAAATTAACCAAATAAGTGTTGATCATGGAAATACCTCTTTATTGAGGTATTTTTTTAGATGATAATTAAACCAATTTTTAAAAATTCTTCTAATAACTAAACTTAAATATTGGAATAAAATTGTTTTGTTTTACAATTTTTTGTCCTTCTTTGCCTTGTATCCATTTAATAAATTTTTGAATCTCAGGACTTGGTGTATCTCTACTATATAATTCCAAATACCTTATCAAAGGGT
>JBDNHS010000039.1:0-4255 GCA_041688685.1 Kapaibacterium sp. (SeqCode) | reverse complement strand
CAGTAATTGTGTTTTTGAACATTTCCATATAAAACCTCTTAATTTATTATTTATTATTTTTACAAAAATAAAAAGAATTAATTAAATAATGCGATTAAGTTATCCAAAAAAAACAGCAATTTTTCCACAGATTTATTGAATAACTAAAATAATCTTACACGTAAAAAAACAAAGGAGCCGGAATAAATTCCAGCTCCTTTGAGTTGTGCAGTATGAGATTAAGAGAAATTATTTCATTATGATGAATTTAACAGATTTGCTAATATTATTTTGGCTGATAATTACAAAGTAAGTACCGTTAGTCATATTATTAGTTTGTAAATCTAATTCATTCAAACCTTCTGTTGTATTAGTATTAAATTCGCTAATTAATTTTCCAGCTTGGTCAATTATCATAATATCAGCTTTACCTTTTTGAGAATTAAATTCAATTTTTGCACTTGTAGTTACAGGCATAGGAGAAATTTTGGCAGCTGTAACTGTAGAATTATCTTCTACACTCATTGCTAAATTTGCTTCCATTTCCATAGCTCCATTAAATTTAATCCCATTTTTGTAATCAATAATTATATCAGCCGAGCCACCATAAAAACCAAATTTATCACTGATGATTCTAAATTCACCTTCAGGTAATTTATTGAATTTAAAGTTACCTTCACTATTTGTAATTTGATAATCTAATACATCGCCTTTTTTGTTCATTAGATATACAGTTACTCCAGATAGAGCTTTACTTTTTTGTGTTTTATCTCCAACTTTGATTTGAGAGCCTTTTTTACCAATTCTACCTTCAAATTCAGCATAACCATTTAAACCTGCTGATGTTAGTGCTTTGTGTCGGATTGTATGATAAATAGTTGTTTGTACATCATTTACTCCTATAACTGTTGCATCATTCCAGTTTAATGACGCAAAATTTCCACTTACATAATAACCAGGTATATGTAATACTGTCATTGGTACAGATAATATGATGTATTTACCGTAAGGTAGGTTATCAAATGTAAATTCTCCATTTCTTGCTATAGAAGTATAAACTGACTGTCCATCATTTCTATTATCTAAATTTATTGCTAATACTGTTGCTGGTAATTGTATATCACTATCATCAACTACAGTACCTAATATTGACCCTAATTTTTCTTGATAAGGAGATAACGTGAAATCAAAAGGTGCAAAATAATCTGCTTTGGGGTCTATAATTACAGCATCATAAAAGTTACTTGTTTCTGAGTAAAATTCATGTTCATATTGACTTATTTCAAATGTACTCGCCATCGCAATATAAGTATAATCATCAGAAATTTGAATTGTGTAATTACCTTCTGTATCTGTGTATGCATTATAAGTGTCATAGTCATGGTATTCCAATTCATTACCAAAAGTTGAATCTCTCTCACTAAGGATCCCTTTGTCGATTAATTCAGAAGGAATGAATTGAACAAAAGCGTTAGCAATTGGTTCACCAGTTTCTTGGTCTGTTACCTTTCCTGAAAATGTAACCATAACTGGCATTTGCATTTTTTCTAATTGAATGTCAAATGTTAATTTATCATTTATTTTAACCACTAAACCTTTTTCTGTACCATCAACAATATTATAATAAGGATTGTAATTATCTGTTTCAGAATAAACAAAATATTCTCCAGCTAATACTGGCAAAGAGTACATTCCATCTTCATCTGAATATGTGTAGTAAGATTCATTAAACAAATCATCTCCAATAAACTCATCATCGTCTGATACATTTAAAGTATCACTAAAATCCATTGAATACATTGCTACAGTTGCATTTGGTATTACTTCGCCTGTTTCTTTGTCTGTAATTTGACCAGAAACAGTTGCATTTGGCATTTGGCTATAGTCAGAAACTAATAATGTAAATCCAGAAGATGCATAAGTATTTATAACTTCTCCATTCAATTCACAATTTTTTACCAATGCAATTACCTCAATATATTGTTTGCCCAAATTTTCTTGAACATTAGGAGCTTTTACATTACCATTTTTATCAATTGTTGCATTTTTTAGAGTAGTTTCTTCTATAGAATATTCAATATTACAATTAAACCCTTTTTTTATGTAATCTTCTCTAACATTTACAGAGAAATTACTATTAACTGCAAATTCATCAGTTTTTTTAACATAAAATCGTCTAATTGTATTTTGATTACCATTGAAATATATTATATCTTTATAATTTACTTTAATAGAATTATTAATCTTCACAACCGTCGATGTGTAGTGTCCACTACAATCTGTAGAATAAAAAGTTATTTCTTGTTCTTCTGCATTAATTAATTCGAAAGTAAAGTTGAAAGAATTACCTTTTAATTTTTTTTGTGAGATAAGTTTTACACCTGCTTTAAAATTTGCATTAATTTGTAATTTACAACTTTCCTCTACTCCGTAATATTGAACTTCAACATCAAATTGCTCGCCTATTTTTGCATTATATTCATATTCGTTTGATTCTAAATAAAATCTATTTGATACTTCATATTTAAAAGCTATTTTCTGAGATATTCCACTTAGAATTTCCGTATTTTGTAGTTCATAAGCAGCAACGATATAAAAGGTATAAGTTCCTTCATTTAAATAAACTAAATCTCTTTTATATTCTCCATCAGCATTAGCTTTTTCGATATCCAAAAGACTGAAATCATAAGCAAAGTTAGAATCAAGTATATTACTTGGTTCATATTTCCTGAATATTTTGAAATAAGTTGCCTCTGCAAATTGACCCTTCATAATATCGCCATTTTCCCAACTTAAGGAATAATAATACTGACCATTAATTTCAGCTCTATTTATAAATAGATTTTGTGGAGTGGCGGGCAATTTTTTTTGGGAATAAGCTTCAGCAAACATTGCTGAGAATAACATCAATACCGCAAATATTTTGAGCATTGGTTGTGTAATATGTTTTTTCACATAAACCTCTAATTAATAAAAAATTATAAAATATTTTTTTTCTTCTTAATCTCTTGTGCTTAACTTTTCTTAGAAATATTTCCTTTACAAATTGAGAGACACAACAAAATTAAATTAATCTCACTTTAATTCATAATTTATTTATTTATTTTTAAAAACTTATTTTTTCTTAATTTATCTACTACAAAAAAAAGACAGAGTATATTGGCTTTGTCTGGTGTATGGGGAATTATTTCAACTTTTTAATATGTTTATTATTAAGGAGTGATTTCATTTGGGTTATTGCAATTTGATTTAATTGCACTATGCGATTGCCTTGCTCTAAACCTTGTTGGATTAACAGTGCATTAATACTTTCCAAATTACTCAATACTACTAATTGCTCAATAGATGCATAATCTCTAATATTTCCATTTAATTTTGGATTTTCGTCTCGCCATTACTTAGCAGTAATTCCAAATAGAGCTATATTTAATAAATCGGCTTCACTAGCATATACATAGCTAATTTGCAATTTGTTTACTAATTTGGGTATGAGTGTTTCCTTTATAGCGTCAGTATGAATTTGGTAATTTACTTTTGCCAGAGTTCGCTGCAAATTCCATTCTAAATTAAGTTTACTATTTTCATCTACTTTTAATCTTTGGAACTCTTTAATAAGATATAGTTTAAATTCAGAACTAATCCAAGTAGCAAATTCAAAAGCAATGTCTTTTTGTGCATAAGTACCTCCTTTATTTCCTACTTTTGAAATAATACCAATAGCATCAGTTGTTTCAACCCATAAAGATGGAGAAAGTGTAAATGAATTACTTCCAGCATTAGATAATAAGGAGTCGAATTCGACCCCTTTGAAATTTGGATTATTAATTTTTTCCCACAAACCCAAAAATTCTATTGTCATTTTGGAACGAAGCCAGTTTTTTACAACATCTTTTGGTTCTTTTGAATTTTTCTGCCTTGCAATATCTGTTAGTGAAATATAATCTTCACCACCATTTTTTACAACACTGATTTCAGTTCCACTTACTATAAGCGATTTGGATTTAATCATAATAATTTATTACAGATATTTTTTATTTCAACATTTTTTGTATTACAAATATAAAAATTTTAGACTTAATTCCAACAAAACAAAAAAAAGACAAAGCATATTGACTTTGTCTGGTGTATGGGGAATATTATTGTTTGTTCTTAAGCTTTTTTACAACTTCTTTTACTGAATCTAATGGAGATTGAGGTGTATAATTAAAATAGTTTATAAATTTGCTACTATTAAAATAATAGTCTTCTTTAAATTGATATAACATCTCTTGATTTT
>JBDNHS010000315.1:0-5107 GCA_041688685.1 Kapaibacterium sp. (SeqCode) | reverse complement strand
CTAGAGCTGGTACAATTTTACAAATATCATTATATTCTGAATTAATTGAAGAAATACAAGGTTTGTTACCTGAATATATGCATGTTAGAACGCCTGAAAGTGAACTGAATTATCGTGTAAATGATTATATATCCTATTTAAGATTAATAAAAAAGAGATTAGATAATGCAATAAATATTCCAATTGCTACCTATCCAGAACCTTGTTCGCATTGTGATATATGTAATTGGTGGCAACATTGCAATAGTATTAGAAGAAAAGATGACCATTTGAGTTTTGTTGCAGGTATGCGAACATCTCAAATAAAAGAAGTAAAACAACATGGTATTACAACATTACAAGCTATGTCTGAAATGCCTTTGCCTATTCCTTTTAAACCAGCTAAAGGTTCAAAAGAAACTTATACAAAGCTAAGAGAACAAGCAAGAGTTCAAAACGAAAGGAGAACTGCTCAAAAGCCTATATATGAGGTACTAGAACTTATAGAAAATACTGGTTTCTATAATTTACCAGAACCCTCTGAAGGTGATATATATTTAGATTTTGAAGGCGATCCTTTAGTGGAACCATCGGGTTTAGAATATCTATTTGGTTGGGTATTTCAAAGCAAATATTACTGTATTTGGGTATCGAATTTAGAAGAAGAAAAAGCTGCATTAGAGCAGTTTATTGATTTTGTTTTTGATAAAAGAAAGGAATATCCTGAATTACATATATATCATTATGCTCCTTATGAAACCATTGCCTTGAAAAGAATGATGGGTAAATATGCTGTAAAGGAAAACGAAATAGATATACTGTTAAGAACTAAAAGCTTTATTGATTTGCACAGGGTTTTAAAACAATCCATAAGAGCTGGAGTTGAACGCTATTCGTTAAAAGATTTAGAAGTTTATCATGGATTTATAAGAGAAATGGATTTGCGTACCTTGTCTAAATTTAAGGCTGATTTTGAATTTTTACTTGAGAGTAAAAAGTTTGAATTAATTACTGAAGAAATGAAAACTGCGATTCAGCTTTACAATCAAGATGATTGTTATTCTACTTTAAGTTTACATTTTTGGCTTGAAAAAGAAAGAAAATTATTAATTTCAGATGGTAAGATTATATATAGACCAATAGTGAGTGCCGTTGAGGTACCAGAAAGCATTAATGCCCATTTAAAAAGAATTACACCTATATATGATTCGTTGATGCAAGATATTCCTCTTGATGTAAATGAACGAAATAAAGAACAGAAAGCAAGATTTATACTTGCTAATATGCTTGACTGGTATAGAAGAGAGGAGAAATCTTTTTGGTGGGAATATTTTAGGATTTTGGAATTGGAGCCCGATGAATTAATGGATGAAAAGTCTGTTTTAACCTATTTACAATTTACTGGAGTTAGTGTACAAGAAAAAAGAAGCTTTATAGATACTTATACTTTTCCAAATCAAGAATGTGAACTACGACCTGGAAATCAAATTAAAAATGAGAATGGTAGTAATGCTGGAGAAATTATTGAAATAGATGAAATTAATAATATTATTAGGTTAAAAAAAGGACCAAGTATTAAAGATGTACATTCCAATACATTAATAAAGTTTGAACAATTTAGTACAAAAGATAAAGAAGAAGCATTAATTCTTTTTGCAGAATGGATTTTAGCAAATGGCTTTGAGAATAGTTTCAGTGAATATAAAGTTACACGTGATTTATTATTAAATAATTTACCAAATTTATTACAACCTTTAGCTAATACTCCTGATTTAGTTGCAAAAAGTATTGATTGGGCTTCTAATTTAAATAACAGTTATTTACCCATACAAGGTCCTCCTGGATCAGGTAAAAGTTTTACAGGAAGTCATATGGTTCTTGAATTAATTAAAAAAGGAAAGAAAATTGGAATAACTGCTTTAAGTCATAAAGTAATCATTAATCTACTTGATAAAGTTCAAAAATTAGCCGTAGAACAAGGTATAGATGTTTCAATAATTTATAAATGCTCTAGTAAAGACGATGCAGATTATGCTTGGGAAATGGCTAAAAGTATTGATACTATAGTATCTAACATTACTATATATCAAGTCATTGCTGGAACAAGTTTTATGTGGTGTAATGAAAAGCTGAAAAATAGTATAGACTATTTGATAATTGATGAAGCTGGCCAATTTGCATTAATTGATACTTTGGTTGTTTCTCAAGCATCAAAAAACATTGTTTTTTTAGGTGACCATCAGCAATTAAAACAACCTATGAAAGGAGTCCATCCTGAAGGTACAGATGTTTCAGCATTAGAGCATTTGCTTGAAGGTAAAAAAACAATTTCTGAAGAAAAAGGTGTCTTTTTAGAAAAAACATATAGAATGCACCCAGCTATTTGCTTTTTTGATTCTGAAATGTTTTACGAGTCAAGATTACAGTCTGTTGATGGTTTAGATTATCAAAGAGTTGAAGGTAATACTGAATATCAAGGTTCTGGATTGTTTTACAAACCGGTTACACATGAAGGAAACACTAATTATTCACTAGAAGAGATTGAAGAGATTGAAAAAATCACGATTGAATTGACCAAAGGAGATGTATTCTGGTACAATGATAAAAATGTTAAGAAAGTATTACAAAATTCAGATATTAAAATTATTACACCCTACAATAGTAGTGTGTTTGAATTGCAAAAAAGATTACCCAACATTGAAAGTGGAACAGTTGACAAATTTCAAGGTCAAGAAGCTGCGGTAATAATATATAGTTTAGCTAGTTCTTCACCTGAAGATGCTCCACGAGGAATGGATTTTTTATATAGCCCCAATCGTTTTAATGTTGCAGTTTCAAGAGCGAAAGCAATTTTTATAATGGTTGGTTCGCCTAAAATATTTGAACCTGATTGTAAATCACCTGAACAAATAAAATTAGCAAATCCTTTTTGTAGATTTATAGAACTAGCTGAAGCAAAAAATGAATAATCTTTTTATTATTATTTTGTAATTAGCGAAATGAAGCAAACAAATAATTGATGAAAGGAATACTTGGACTAAACGAGGATTTTGTGCAGCTGAATGAGGTAATGACTTGGTCAATGATAATAAATCTTTTTTACTCGTTATAAATCAATTTAAAGTAGTTTGCTCTTATCTGTTGTAATGTTGTAATCTGTATCTCCTATTGTCAATTTGTTATATCCAATTATTGGAATTTTGCCAATTACTCGTTCATCATTAAGATAGGTTCCGGTGCTTTCTAAGTCATAAAGCCAAACGTTGTCTTTAGTGTTTATTATCACACAATGTCTTCTACTTATAACTGTGCCCCCAGGAACATAATGATCGTTAACTTCGTAATCTTCTCTACCAAACTTTATTATTGGTTTTTTGTCAGCTAAAGCATCATCAACATCAAACTCATTATCTAAATATGAAATTTTATTTTCTTTTATGGTGTTGAACTGAAAATCCATAAATAGTAATTTAGATTTTAAGGTTGGTTTTTTATTGTAATTATGACTTAGTTCATTTTCTGTTAGTACACAATTATTATATTCTAAAAAAGGATTATTTTCTATATCAGTTGTAGTAACGGATATTTTTGATTTTCCTTTATTATTTAAAGCACTTGATATAAAAAAATTATTGACAAAACAAGGTAATTTTGAACCTGCATTCATCAGCATTTTGGCTAATTCCATTGCAGGTTCATATCGGTCTGTTTCGTAATAGCAACGAATTAATAAGTTGTATGCTTCATAGTCGGCAGGATTTCTATGCAAATGGTCTGACAATAGTCCTAAAGCTATTGGGTATTTTTTGTTTTCTAAATTAATCCAACCTAGGTCTTTTTGTACATCTAATCTAGGATTAAGTTTTAGGGCTTTTTCGTAAAAACTTTTAGCCGTATCAATTTTTTGTATTCTTAAATTATACTTTCCTAATGCTTCTAGTACTGTAACGTTATCAGGATATTTTACATTCGCTAATTCTAGGTATTTATATGCGTTACGCCATTTGTTTGTTTTTAATGCTTTGTTTGCTAATTCAATTAATTCGGCTGCTTTTAGATTGTCTTTATTGAATATTATTGGGACTGATTTTGCTTTTAAAGCTTCCTCCAATTCGATCATAAACTGAAATCGCAGTTCGGGTGTTTTATTGATTGCCTTTAAAATTATTTCTTGTTGCCAATTTGGAAGTTTTTGAATTGGAAAGTCAACTGATTGGTGCTTTTCAATTATTTCTTCTCTTGATAAAGCGAAAAATGGATTTTGCTTGGATAATAATTCCATTAAAGTAACTCCTAAGGCATAAATGTCAATTCTGGGATCATCAGTGCTATCAACATCCCAACTAAAAGCTTCTGGGCTCATATATGCTTTTGTACCACTATTTTTGTTGGCTACTCCAAAATCAGCAATTTTTGTAGTTCCGTTTTGGGAGAAAACAATATTATCGGGTTTTATATCGTGGTGAATTATTCCTTTTTTATGAATCGTTCGTAAGCAAGAAGCTAATGTCTGTATCCATTCAATCGCTTCGGAAGAATTAAAATCATAAGTAACTAATTTTTCCCTTAAACTACCACCTGAACAATATTCCATTACTAAATAAAGAACTTCTTCTTCCCAAAAATGATGATAATACGTTACAATATTAGGATTTTCAAACTTTGAAATTGTTTCAATTTCGTGAATGATGTCTTCCTGTTCAGACCGATTGGTATTTTTTAATTGTTTGATTGCAACAAAACGATTTGACACTTTTTCTTTCGCTAAAAATACCTTGCCAAAACCGCCGCTGCCGAGGTCTTTGACGAAATAATATTTGTTATCGAATAGTTGCATTGTTTATTATTTATACTATGTTATTTTGTTTGAAAAGGTAACTTAATATCTAATTTATAAAAACCAACATACTTTTTTAATGGTTTAACCCTAAAATTAATGGTTACAAAGTCATCATTCCCATCATTTAAGTTTGGATAGATAATTAAGCAGTCAATATTTTTATAGTTTTCAACTTTTAAAATATCATATACTTCTTTAAGCCGAGCATAACCTGCCACTTGCCTAATATCCTCTGTTTTTATTTTTCGTTCAGCATATTGTGGTTTATACTTAGCATCAACTACCATT
>JBDNHS010000314.1:0-3044 GCA_041688685.1 Kapaibacterium sp. (SeqCode) | reverse complement strand
CTCGATTCTTTTTTGACTTGTTCAATTTCACCTAATTCAGGTCCAATAATTAATAGCCACATTTCTCCTTTATCATTTGGATTTAAAAATAATACCTCACAATATTTTTCTATTGGATGAAGATATCTAATTGTAAATAAGTATCCATACGTTTTATAATTATTTAAACATGAAACATAATCATTTACTTGTGATTCTGGATAAGTTCTTTTATTTGCGTTTGGAAAATAAATAGTGTAGAGAGAGTCTTGGTCATCAGGATAATCTGTTGTATCTGTTGTTATACCAGTAAACTTTTCAATTGCTTGAAATATTTTATCCTTAATATTAATTTCGTTATTTATCCTATGTTGATAAATTATGTGCAATTCATGATTATATAATGAACTCATAATGTGGTAATGGTTAATAGTTCTAATGTATATATATGTATATATATTAGAACTATCAATTTTTTACAATAGAATCGTCAATAAGTTGTATATATACTTTTACGATAGATATAATCATTATGCTTACATATATACTTTTTATTTTTTTATACTTTAATCATTAAAGTATATATACTACTTATTATAGCAAATATCTATACATTTTACATTATTCTATATATAAAATTATATAATATCTTACTCATACCCTTCTTGACACACATTGAATTAAATTTGAAAAAGATATAAAATATGATATATTTGCAATATAAATTAAGTATATAATACTCATGAATAATTCACGTTGTTATTTAAACATATTATCAAAGTCCGGTTCCATTGTGTCAGGTGCAGAATTTAATAGACATTTGAGTTCCCCATTTTATATTACAGAGAAATATATAATTATTGAATATTAAATTTCCATAAAATAAATCACTGAACTCATATCAAAAAGTAATAATTTATTTATAAGTTGATTTTGTATTTGCTCAATATATTTACAATTATTGAAATTTTTTAAAAAATCTGTAAAAAAAAGATGTATATTATTATTCTTGTGTTTTTCTAAAAATTCTTTAATATATTCATCACCATCATCAAATAAACCTTCTTCTATCAAAACTGATGTTTTTGTTTGCATCAATATATGTTTATTAGCAATTAATTTTGTATTTGTCAATTCATCTTTTATTTCTAATTCTGCATTGAATGGCTTAAAACCATGTTCTGAGTACCAAGGAACGCCATTTTTTAACGTACTTAACAACCAAACTTTTATTCTTTTTTTATTACAACTTTTTTGTGCATTATCTTGTAATTGTATATATCTAATATTGTATTTATTTTTTATAGATCTAATAAAATTAATAGCAAGTGTTAGTAAAAATGAACCCTCATTATTTAACATATGTCCTACATGAGGACATGAACCAAAAAAACTTATATTATTAATATCGGCAATTATGTTTCCATTATCAGTTTTAGAAATTATTATAACAATACATTCTTTAATTTTATCAATTGCATTTAATGTATAATGTATCGTCCCTTCATCTTCAAATTTTTCAAATGGAAAATTCATTCCCATATATGTAAATTTTCTAGATCCGCCACCTTTTAAACTTACTGCGTAATTTGTAGATTTTGTACTGAATTTTACTAAATAATCATCATATCTTGGATTTACTTTTCTTAATAAATTTGGAATTAAAATTGAATAAAAATCACTAAAACCTAATTTTTTATATATAAAAGACATGTATATTATGTATGTATAAAATTTTTCAGGCAATTATTATTAAAATATTCTTCTATTTTTTCTACCTATATAAATATATATTCTATTATATATTTACTTTTTAAAATTTTTTTATCATAAATACTTAAGCATATATTCATTTATATGCTTAAGTATTTAGTTTTTTTGCCGAACGAACATAATGGGAGAACTTATAGGTTTAAAATGATTTAAAACCTGTGAGTTACCCAATTTATAAAATAAAAAATATATTTTAAAAAAATAATAATATAAACACATTCTTAAATGGGAAGTATTGATTTATAACTACATTTTCAATTCCTGTTTCATATAACATACTATCAATTATTAAATCTATAATTTCATTATTGTTGTTAATAGGTACATAACTTAAATAAGCTTTATTAAACAAGTCATATTTAAATCATCTTCTAAATTGTTTATAAACATCATAATAATTACTGTCATAAATTATTATTTTTAACTTGTAATATTAAAAATAAATTATACTCAATGCAATAAATTCTTTTCCGTTCATTACATGAATAATATTTTTTAATAATTGATAATAAAGTATAAAATTGATACCCAATGTTAATTACTAAGTTTAGACAATACATCTTTATTATTACGAATGTTTATAAGCAGAATATTAAATTAAATTTTTAATTTTTTAAATTTATCATAAAAATTTAATTCATTTTTAAATAATAATTATAAAATAAAGTTATTTTTATATTTTAAATTGATTAAAACATGGGCATATCTCCGTTTTAAATTCATCATGCTCAAATAGAAATTAAACTTGTCTCAAATGATAAGATTTCTCACACTATTAAATTTTATAGTGGGTTATATTTCATTTCCAAATAACCTAATACTTCATCAACAATTAATAATACTTGATTAGTTCTAATGTCTATTGGTTGAATATCATTTTGTCCGGACGTTTCAATTAATATATAATTTTTGTTATAAGCACTTGCGAATGCATCCAATGTATTTGGTATTCTTGGCGAATCAAAGCTTATAGTAAATTTTTTATCTAAATCCGTAATTGTATTATTGATTGCAATAAGTAATTTATTTCCAATTTCTATAGCAAAATTCGTGTTCGATGGATAAAATCCACTCCCCATACTTTTAGGATTACTGGTACTAAATCCCCATCCTTCGTGAAAATCAATTATAAAATTAGCTCCTAAAACATATTTTGCAACCTGATAATTGACATAATCTCCGAATCCTTCTTGTTTATTATTCGGATAATTTCTATTATAATCAATAGGAAAGAATGCATTATATCCTGATCTAGTGCCTAAAAATAAACCAATTTTATTAACTCTTGGTAT
>JBDNHS010000005.1:0-5261 GCA_041688685.1 Kapaibacterium sp. (SeqCode) | reverse complement strand
TCTTTAAGTGGTATAATGTTGGTGAGTGAAATTGAAGAAAATAATGGGAAGTTCAAATTAACTCCGTTTATTTCAGAGAATATTAGTAAATTAAATTCTAATTTCTTTATATTTTATGAATCATATTTTAATCCAACTAAGTCGCAAAATTATGATTATGATTTATTTATAAAAATCTATGATGATAAAGATAATATTGTTTATGAAAAAAGTAAAATATTACAAAAAATTAAAATAGATAGTGTAATTATTAATTCTAATCAAAATACTTTGATTTCTAAGCAATTTTATATCTATATTAATGATATTAAAAAAATATCTAATGGCAAATATACAATCAAAATATTTGCTGCAAACCCAACTATCAGCGATGATTTTGAAGAACAAAACTTAATTGCAGTTAGCCAAAGAAGTATAGTATATTATGATGATCAAAATTCACAAATTGAGAATAATTTAGAAAATTCCATCAAACAATTAAGATATGTTGCATCTCAAACTGAAATTGATAAAATCAACTCTGGAAAGAATGAAGTTGAAAAAATAATATTATTTAAAGAATATTGGCAATTATTAGATCCTTCTCCAAATACAGAGAGAAATGAAGCATTTGAAGATTATTATCAAAAAATTCAATATTCAAATAATAATTTTAAATCTTATACAGAAGGTTGGCTAACTGACAAGGGGCAAATTTATATTGTTTTGGGAAAACCAACTAATATTGAAAAAAGCCAAGATGCTACCAGAAGAGTAATGTATGAAAGGTGGGTTTATGGTGGTAGGGAATTTATTTTTGCAGATAATAATGGATTTGGTGACTTTAGGTTAGTAAGACCGTATAGTTTTAATGAAAAATATCAATATATTTCTTATTAATGTTTAAGTTTGATAAATTAAGTTATTATTAAATATCAAATCAAGTTCTTTAATGTTTTTATAAATACAAAATTTAATTAATAATAATTTTTAGGAAAAAAATGAGTGTTACAGCTATAATATCAGCCGGTGGGGTTGGTGAAAGATTTGGAGATTCTACACCAAAGCAATTTCTGGTGCTTAAAGGAATGCCTTTATTATGTAGAACAATTGAATTGTTCCAAAATAATTCTAATATAGATGGGATTGTAATTGCCGTTAACTCTGAATGGTTTAGCAAAACTAATGAGTTGATTAAATCAAATAATTATGACAAAGTAAAGGAAGTTGTAATCGGTGGTAAAACGCGTCAATCATCTGTATATAATGCATTGAGAACTAACACTGTCAAAGAATCAGAAACAGTTTTAATTCATGATGCAGTTAGACCTCTAACTTCTGAAACTTTAATAAACAAACTTATTGAAGAAGTCGAAGAATACGGTGCAGTTATTCCTGCATTAAAAGTAAAAGATACAATTAAATCTGTTACAAAAGGTGGTAATTCTATCAAAACTTTGGAAAGAGAATTTTTATACGCTGCACAAACTCCTCAAATATTTTGGTATGATATTATCAATACTGCTTTTGAAAATGCAATTCAAACAAATACTGAAGCCACTGATGACTCACTTTTGGTTGAATTGGCTGGCTATAAAATCAGAGTAATTGAAGGAGAGGAAACAAATATCAAAATCACTACTTCATTAGATTTAAAGTTGGCTGAAGTGATTTTAGAAAATAAATAATCTATTAGTAATATAATTAGAAATTATTACTTGGTAATTATATTAGAATTTAAACTATAAAAAAAAGGTATTTTCATTTGAAAATACCTTTTTTTATAATTAGCCGAAGTTTATATTTTTTAACTTTTAATTACTAAAATAATTAAAATTATTTAGACTTTTTAACTGCAGCTTTTTTTGGGGTTGCTTTGGTAGTAGTTGCTGTTTTAGAAGTTGTTTTTGCTTTAACACTATTTAATGCCTCCAAACAAGTAACTCCTAATTTACCAGGATTGTCAACGATAAATATGCCACAAGTTTTCATAAATGCTAATTTATCTTCTGCAGATCCTTTACCACCAGAAACAATTGCACCTGCATGTCCCATTCTTCTACCAGGAGGTGCTGTTCTGCCAGCGATAAATCCGATTACAGGCTTAGTTACATAATCTTTGATGTACTGAGCAGCAATCTCTTCATTATTCCCACCAATCTCACCAATCATCATAATTGCTTCAGTTTCTGGATCTTCATTAAATAATTTTATTGCATCAATAAAATTAGTCCCAATGATAGGATCGCCACCGATACCTATGCAAGTAGTTTGACCTAAACCTACATCAGTTAATTGCTTTACTGCTTCATAAGTCAAAGTACCACTCCTTGAAACTACACCTACGTTACCTTTTTTGTGTATAAATCCAGGCATAATACCTATTTTAACTTCATCAGGAGTTATAATACCAGGACAATTAGGTCCAATTAATCTTGATTCAGAAACATCTAAAGCGGCTTTAACAGTAATCATATCTTTAACTGGGATACCTTCAGTTATACAGATGATTAACTCAACTTTTGCTTCAATTGCTTCTAAAATTGCATCTGCTGCAAAAGCTGGAGGTACAAATATTATTGATACATTTGCACCAGTTTTTTCGACTGCATTTCTTACAGTATCGAATACTGGAATAGGTTTTTGAAATATATTTTCGCCTTTCCCTTCATAGTTACTACCACCTTTACCAGGTGTAACACCACCAACAACATTTGTTCCGTATTCAATCATTTGTGAAGTGTGGAAAGTACCTTCAGTGCCTGTTATACCTTGTACTATCAATTTTGTGTCTTTGTTAACTAATACACTCATTAACTCACCTTATTTAAATTTATAAATTTATTATCTTTTATTTTAATTAAATTATTTCTGAACTTTAAAATTTATTAATAACTAATAATTAATAAACAAAAATAATGATTTTTTTTTAAATAATTGTGTTTATAATAATTTAAAATTTAAATTTGTTTTTAAAAAATAAAAGTAATTAAATTTTCTAATTAAGTGTTTATTTTATTTAATTATATTATAAAAAATAATTTAATTAATTGAGTTTTAATTTTAAAAAAAATATATTATGAATGCTTCTATTTTGTCTATCGGAGATGAATTATTAATTGGTCAAACGGTCAACACAAATGCCTCTTGGATTGGGAATGAACTAAATAAACTTGGTTACAAAATCAAAAATCAATTATCAATCTCTGATGATCTCAATGAAATTATAAATTCTTTAGATTACCTCTCTTCTCAAAATGATGTTATAATTATTACTGGCGGCCTTGGACCCACAAAAGATGATATCACAAAAACTGCACTTTGTAAATATTTTGGTGCAGAATTAGTTTTAGATTCTCTTGCCTTTGATAATTTGGAAAAATATTATCAAGAAAGAGGCAGAACTCTCACAGAAACCAATATTTCTCAAGCTTATGTTCCAAATAATGCCAAGTCATTACAAAACTCAGTAGGTGCAGCTCCAGGTACATTTTATGATTTAAGTGGTAAATATTATTTTTCACTTCCAGGTGTACCAAAAGAAATGAAAGCTATATTTACTGAAAACATATTTAGCATTTTAAAACAAAAAATTGAAAGCTCTGGCGTGACGATTTATGGTAATAAATTAATTTACACAACTGGAATTCCCGAATCAACTTTATCTGATTTATTAGAAGAATTTGAAGCAAATAATAAACAAATAAAATTAGCATACTTACCATCATTCAAAGGTGTAAAATTAAGAATTGATACAGAAGGTATAAATCTTGGCGAAATCAACTCCAAAATAGATGATGCAATCGCAAAAATCAAAGTTGTTTTGTTTGATTATTTTATTGATAGTGAGAACGATATATTAACCACAGTTGTTAATTTACTAAAAGAAAAAAAAATAAAAATATCTGTTGCTGAGTCTTGTACTGGTGGTATGTTGGGACAACAACTCACAACTTTGTCCGGTAGTTCCAATTTCTTTGAAGGTGGAATAATCTCCTATTCAAATGAAATTAAAAATAAATTTTTAAATGTTAGCGAACAAACATTATCTGAATTTGGTGCTGTAAGTGAAGAAACTGCTTTTCAAATGGCTTTAAATTGTAGAATAAAATTTAATACTGATTATGCGATTTCTATAACAGGAATTGCTGGTCCGAATAGTGATTATTCTGATAAACCAGTTGGTACTGTATATATTGGTATAGCATCTAAAAATGACGTCAAAGTAGAAAAGTTTATATTCGGTAAAGAAAGAGAGATGAATAGGGAATTAAGCTGCACCTACGCTCTCAAAATGCTTTATAATGAAGTTTTAAATAAGATTAACACTAATTCCTAATATATATCAAATACATACCAAATTGTATAATAGATTCAACAAAAAAAATAGGGCAGAAGCCCTATTTTTTATTCGAATATTTATATTTTAATTAAAATTAGAAAAATAAAATTAGAAAATTAACTATGTTGCAATGGTAAAGTGAGAGTAATAAAATTACCATCTATACCTAAGGTATCTACTAACATAGTACCGTTTAATCTTCTAATGTTAGATTCAACAATTGAAATGTCTAAAATAATATTATTTTTATCATATTGTAAAGCATCTATTATATGTAATTTATGTGCTTTATAGACTTTTATCATCTCTTCAACCATAGGATTAGCCTCTGCTAAAATCTGAATTTCAGTTGCTCCCTCAGTATGATTTTCTTGAGCAGTAATTTCTAATCTACAAGTATCTTTTTCACCAGACATAGCTTCAAAAACCTTTATCATTGCTTCCACAATAATATTCATATCACCGACTAATTTTGTATTTGATTCATTATTAATGATAATATCAAATTTAGTTTTAGTCTCAGTTTTAATTTTTTCTTTTGTAATATTAATTATATTATCAAAATTTAAAGTAGCAATGTTTATTCTAATTGCTTCTTGACTTTGCTCTGCATTATCAATCAAATCTGAAACAAATGTATATAATTCTTCAGAAGATTCGGCTGACATATTAACGAACATTTCCTACTCTTCTTCATTTTCATAAGCCTTTCCTTGTACCAATTGCAAGTAACCAATTATACCTGTTAATGAGTTACGAAGTTGGTGTCCTAATTTGGTCAAGAAATAAGTTTTTGATTCACTTGCTTCTCTGGCAAACTGTTCTGCTAATTGAATTTGCTTTGTTCTAAGTTTAGATTGCTCTTCTGCAATTTTTTCTAAGGTAACATCTCTACCAATGCTATAAATTAATTTATCTTGCAAAGAATAAGTAAAACTCC
>JBDNHS010000313.1:0-5994 GCA_041688685.1 Kapaibacterium sp. (SeqCode) | reverse complement strand
TGCATAAGGAGAGCCAAGATTGCCTTTTTTGCCAAAATGTCCAATTTCGAAAATTGGTAATAGATAAATAATATTACAACCTAAAGATTGTATATAATTTAATAAGCCAATACATTTAAGAAAAGTACCATTGGAATTAAACTCAGGATGAATATATTCTAAACTAGTTTCTTGAATATTATCATTAGTTTGATTAATAGTTTGATTAAAAGATTGGGCAATATCTAAAAACTCAAAATATATATCGTTTGGATTTACTTTTTTCTCTTTTTTTGATTTTTTGGCATTGCCAAACAAAATTGAGTTTTGATTTTGAGTTAAAGTGATGTTCGTATGGTCAAAAGCTGAAAAATATCTTACAAATAAATTATAAATTGACTCTTTGGAGTTAGATTTTTTGTTTTGCAAAATATTAGAATTACTATTTGGACTTTTCTGAAGACCATTTTCTAAAATTAAATCAATCAAAGTAATGAAAAACAAAAATGGATTAACATTCACAACTTTTGAACTATCCTTATCAATAATAGTATTAATATTAAAATTATGAAGATTATTATTAATTTTAACAGTATTTAGTTTATAAATCTCGAAAGGATTTTCAATTATAAATTTTGGATGTAAATCTTTTTGAATATTAAGAATCCAAACTTTTGGTACTAAATATAATAATTTTTTGCCATTATAATCATCATTTAATTTTACGAGTTGATTTTTGATTAATTTTAAGTTTTCCATTTTTAATATTACTTTTCCTAAATTTACAATTCAAATTTTATTTTTAGAAATTATTATATATCCAAAAACTAAATTTACTTAATTTTATTATTTAATTGCACCTAATTTTTGAACATTTTTACATTGTTATTAAAAAATGAGGTATTTATAAAAAAAATAAAAATATTTTTGTTTTATTTATTTTTTTTATGTAAGTTGTATTTAATTATAAAATAATTAAAAATTTTTTTATAATTAACACAAAATTAAATTTCTTATCCACTAACTATAAGTCAAAATATATATATAATTATTGTACTCATTAATTAATTTCAGTTATAATATTTGAGTTGTCAAATAAAAGTATTAATTTACATTTTTCTTAAAGAATTTGTAAAAAAATATTTTAAAGGTATGGAATACTATACTTTCTAAAAATCTTAATATTATAAATCTTTAACGATAAAAAGGAAAGAGCCTATATGAAATTGTAATACCCATTATTTTGGTATTATTAAGTATAAGATGAGTAGAAATGATTAACTTGACACTTCAAGACCTTACTTTACTAGTAAAAAACACTAAAGATTTTGCACAGCTTAACAAAAAAATAGTCAAAGGTAGAACTAAATCAACTTTTGTATTTTTGTTATCGGATATGACTGCACTTCTTATTTCAATGTTAGTAGCAATTGCTGCCAGAGTATATATATACAATGATAATTTAGTATTTGATGAATTATATAATAGTTATTATATATTAGTACCATCAGTTACTTTATTATATCTATCCTTTTTGTACATCAAGGACTTTTACCCTGGGTTCAATATTGATAAAATCGAAGAACTCAGAACTCTCACTTATACTTCATTTACAGTATTTGGTATTGTGGGTGTATTTGGCTTTTTGATGAATAACAATATTGTCGATTCAAGATTAGTATTTATAGTATCATTATTGTTGACAGTATTTTTAGTGCCAACACTTAGAGGTATGTCTCGCAAAATATTCTCGAAATATGATTGGTGGGGATTACCTGTAATATTAATTGGTGCTGGCAAACAAACAGAAGTTTTAATCTATAAATTAAAACAAAGTCCTGAAATTGGGTTTAAGCCTATTTTAGTTCTTGACGATGATGATAACACTTGGGGTTATATTCATAATGTACCAGTAGTTGGTGGCATTGATATTTTGCCACAAATTAAAGATAAAATTGAAATTGATAATGCTTTATTAAGCGTTTCAAGCAGTACACTTAATCAAACAAATAGTCAAATCGTAAAATATAGCAAGTACTTTACAAATATTACTATTGTAACAAATACCACTGATAATGTAAAATTTTGGTTAAAGAACAAAGATTTAGGTGGATTATTAGGTGTAGAATTCAAATTCAATCTAATGACAAGATCAGCAAGAATTACTAAAAGAATTTTTGATTTAGTTGTTACATCAATACTGATTGTTGCACTTTCACCGTTATTATTATTAGTTGGTATATTAATCAAACTTGACTCAAAAGGTAAAGTGATATACAGACAAAATAGAATTGGTGTAAATTCATTTTACTTTAAGATTTTTAAATTCCGTTCAATGCACACTAATGCTGATAAAATTCTAAATGAATTATTAGAAAGCAATCCTGAAATGAAAGAAGAATATTTAAAATTTAGAAAATTAACTAATGACCCTCGCTCTACTAGAATAGGGAAAATTTTAAGAAAATTCAGTTTAGATGAACTACCACAGTTCTTTAATGTTCTAAAAGGTGAAATGTCATTGATTGGACCGAGAGCCGCTTTGATTGAGGAAAAAGAAGGTTACGAAGGGTTTGAACATATAATATTTAAAGTAAAACCAGGTATTAGTGGACTTTGGCAAGTAAGTATGTCTAATCCAACTATCGAAGAAAGAATTGTTAGTAATTTATATTATATCAAAAATTGGTCAATGTTTTTAGATTTATATATATTTTTCAGAACAATTTTGGTAATTGTTACTGGAAAAAATGACTAATTAATACGTTAATGAAATCATAACTTGTTATTAATTCAATTTAAATTATTTACAATGTCTGAAAATCAAAAAATTAGAACAAAAAGCAATAAAAATCATATTTTTTTATTGCTTTTCTTTTTTGTGTTTTATGTAAATTCTAATTTAACTTATTCCAAAAACATTTTTAAATCATTATTGGCTAATCCTTATGAAGCAAGAGTCGGAACGATTTATGATAATACTAATGATAGGTTGAGATTAGATATTGGGACAAGTTTGGACTTGATGAATATTTATAAAGATAGCAGTAATACATTGAATATTGGTACTGACTTTATGACTTATACAAGACTAAGGTCTGAAGGTAAATTGAAATTCCCTGTAGAAACATCTGATTATTTTTTTGGTATTAATATTTCTGGAAAATATATTTTTGATGATGATATTAGTAATGATATTAATAATAATAAAAATGAAGTTAAAAGTAAAACTAAAACTCAAAATTCCAATTTTTTGGAATATAGAATTAGAATAGCTCATATATCTTCGCATTTAGTAGATGGATACACTAACAATAGTTATGAATTTTTACAATCTCCATTTGTTTATAGTAGAGAGTTTGTGGATGCAGTTTGTGCAATTAATATAGATGATAGTAGGATTTATTTGGGATTAAACTCTGTGTTCTCAACTCAACCCAAAAACTTCACGGCATTTATTCCTCAAGCCGGAATTGAGCATAAAATTAATATATATAATAATTTAGATATTACAGCAGGGTATGACCTCAAACTAATTGGTATAAATAAAATACTAAGAGCGACCAATGCCATTCAAGCAGGTTTTTTGTATGGTGAGCAAGATTCGCCTAAGGTATTTGCTGGTGTATATTATTATGCTGGACCAAGTATGCACGGTATGTTTTATAACAGTATTGATAAATATTTTGGTATTGGTTTCCAAGTTATACCGTAATTATATTTATTAATAATCACATTGTTTTTGATTTTAATTGTTAGTTATATTCAAAAGTTGAGTAACTAACAATTTTTTTTTGTTTTATTACTCTATGAATATTAATATTGGACAAAATTTAAAAATATACTCAAAAAAAAGAAAATAAATAATTAATTGATATTAAATGACTAAAGAATTGAAAGAAACGAATAGCGAAGTTTTAGATATATTGCCTGATGATTTATTACCTGGTGAAATTACTTCTGTTACTGTCAAAGGTGCTAAAGAACATAATTTGAAAAATATTTTTGTCGAAATACCCCGAGATAAAATAACTGTAATTACTGGTCTTTCTGGCTCTGGAAAGTCAAGTTTGGCTTTTGACACAATTTATGCTGAAGGACAGAGAAGATATGTAGAAGGACTATCTCCTTATGCAAAACAATTTTTGGGTATGATGAAAAAGCCAGAAGTCGATTCTATCGAAGGGCTTTCTCCTGCAATATCTATCGAACAAAAAACATTAGGACAAAATCCACGCTCTACTGTCGGTACTGTTACAGAGATTTATGATTATTTGAGACTATTATATTCCAAAATTGGGGTAAGATATTGTATTGAATGTAATTTGCCTGTAATACAAAAAACAACTGATGAAATTACAAATGAAATTTTTAACAAATATGAAAATCTAAAAGTACAAATATTAGCTCCATTAGTTGTTGCAAGAAAAGGACATTATAGAGAATTATTTGAGACTTTAACCAAGCAAGGATTTACAAAAGTTAGAATTGATGGAGAAATTACTGAATTAGAAAATGGTTTGCAAGTTAGTAGATACAAAACTCACGATATTGAAGTTATTATTGATAGATTAGTAGTAGATAATGAGTCATTGATAAGAATGAGAACTGCAATAGAAAGTGCTTGCAAAAAAGGCGATGGTGCTATGATATTACTATCTGAGAAGACAAATAGTAAAAAAGAAGCTTGGGATATTTCGATTTTTAGTACCAAATACTCTTGTCCAAAATGTGATAAAGCTTATGAGAATTTAGCACCTAATTTATTTTCATTCAATTCACCTTATGGTGCTTGTTCTAATTGTAATGGATTGGGAGAGACTTATTATATTGACGAAGATTTATTAATACCAGATAAATCTAAATCTGTTATTGATGGGGGGATAATAATTTTTTCTCCAGAAAGAGATAAGTATTTGATAAATTCATTAAAAGGTTATGCCAAACACCTTGGTATTGATTTGAATTTACCATTTGAGAGCTTTCCCAAACATATCCAGGACAATCTACTATTGGGTGACAAAAACACTAAATTTGACTTGAGTATAAGTCTCAAAAGTGGCAATTCTGTTAGTACAAAAACTTCAAAATTTGATGGAATTATTAGTTATTACGAGAATATTTATAGCCAAGGGAATAGTATTAGCAAGAATAAAATTGAGTCTGTTATGAGCAATACTAAATGCGAAGATTGTTCTGGAAGTAGGCTCAAGCAAGAAAGTATTTTTGTAAGAATTAATAATTATTCACTTGTAGATATTACTACTAAAAACATTAAAGAATCTTTTGATATTTTCAATATACTGCCGAATTTAATTTCAAATAGAGACTTACTTATTTCAAACTTAATCTTTAAAGAAATACAAAATAGATTAGAGTTTTTGATTGATGTTGGCTTGCATTATCTTTCTTTGAGCAGATCAGCAAGGACACTTTCTGGTGGAGAGTCGCAAAGAATAAGATTAGCATCACAGATTGGCTCTAAGTTAGTTGGGATAACTTATGTTTTAGATGAGCCAAGTATTGGATTACATCAACACGATAATTTTAGATTAATAAAGTCGTTACAAAATTTACGAGATTTGGGGAATACTCTTATTGTTGTTGAGCACGATAAAGCAATGATTGAACATGCAGACCATTTTATTGATATGGGACCTGGGGCTGGAGTTTTGGGTGGAGAAATAGTTTTAGCCTGTAATCCAAATGATATTAAAAAGATGGTAGAAAGTTCATTAGATAAAACTGAAAATAAAACCAACACTAAATCTAAATCCAAATCTAAATCCAAAAGCAAAACTATTAATAGTACTTTGAATTTGGAGAACTCAATCACTGCAAAATATCTAACTGGTGAAAGGAGAATAGAATATAAATCAATTAGAAGAGAAGGGAATGGGAAATTTTTAAAGTTATTTAATGCAAATGGAAATAATTTAAAAAATGTAGATTTAGTTTTACCGTTAGGCAAATTAATTTGTGTTAGTGGTATGAGTGGTTCTGGCAAATCTACTT